>NZ_SMLA01000088.1:0-13066 GCF_004349225.1 Saccharopolyspora karakumensis | reverse complement strand
GAGACAGGAGGTGGGTGGCTTCCTATGGTGGGGGCATGGGTGATCGGCGGCGTGCTGTTCCGGGGACCGACCGCGTGCTGGCCGATCCGGGCGTGGCCGCAGCGGTGGAGCGCCTGGGGCACCAGCTGGTCGTCAGGATCGTCCGGGAGGTGGCGCAGCGAGCGCGGGACGGGTTGCTGGATCCGGACGCCGTCGTGGCGGAAACGCTTGCCGCGCTGCCTCGTTCGGCCTCCGGGATGCGACCGGTGATCAACGCGACCGGGGTGCTGCTGCACACCAACCTCGGGCGGGCGCCGCTGTCGCGCGCGGCCCGCGACGCCCTCCAGGTGGCGGCGGGCACCACCGACGTGGAACTGGACCTCGACACCGGCGACCGGGGCCGGCGCGGGGCGTCGGCGGTCGAGGCGCTGCTGGACGCGGTGCCCGGAGCCGAGGACGCGCACCTGGTGAACAACGGCGCGGCGGCGCTCGCCCTGGCGGCCACCGCGCTGGCGGCCGGCCGGGAGATCGTCCTCTCGCGCGGCGAGATGGTGGAGATCGGCGACGGGTTCCGCATCCCCGAGCTGCTCACCTCCACCGGCGCGGGGCTGCGCGAAGTCGGCACGACCAACCGGGTTCGGCTCGACGACTACCGGCAGGCGCTGGGCGCCGACACCGGTTTCGCGCTCAAGATCCATCCGTCGAACTTCGTCATCAGCGGTTTCACCGCCGAGGTCGGGGTGGCCGAGCTGCGCGAGCTCGACGTGCCGGTGGTGGCCGACATCGGTTCGGGACTGCTGCGGCCTGATCCGGCGCTGCCCGGCGAACCGGACGCGGCGACGACGCTGGCCGAAGGGGCGGATCTGGTCATCGCCAGCGGAGACAAGCTCCTCGGCGGCCCGCAGTGCGGTCTGCTGCTGGGCCGCGCGGACGTCGTGCGGCGGTTGCGCCGCCACCCGCTGGCGCGCGCGCTGCGAGTCGACAAGTTGACGTTGGCCGCGCTGGAGGCCACCGTGCGCGGGCCGCGGCCGCCGGTGGCCGAAGCGCTGCACCGATCCGGCTTGGCCGAACGCGCTGCGGCGCTGGCGGATTCGCTGGCCGCGGCCGGGATTCCCGCCGAGGCGGTCGAATCCGGCGCCAGCGTCGGCGGCGGCGGGGCGCCCGGGGTGGTGCTGCCGAGCGCGGCGGTGGCGCTGCCCGCGCGGTTCGCCAAGCAGCTGCGCCTCGGCGCACCGCCGGTGATGGCGCGCGTGGAGCGCAACCGGTGCCTGCTGGACCTGTTCGCCCTCGACCCCGACGACGACGAGACGGTGCGGCGCGCGGTGCTGGCCGCGCACTAGGAGGTGCCCATGCGCGTGGTGGCCACGGCCGGGCACGTCGACCACGGCAAGTCCACGCTGATCCGGCGGCTCACCGGCATGGAACCCGACCGGTGGGCGGAGGAACGGCGCCGCGGCCTGACGCTCGACCTCGGCTTCGCCTGGACGGAGCTGGCCGACGGCTGCTCGGTGGCGTTCGTCGACGTGCCGGGGCACGAGCGGTTCGTGCCGAACATGCTCGCCGGGGTCGGCCCGGTGCCCGCGGTGCTGTTCGTGGTCGCCGCCGACGAGGGCTGGATGCCGCAGTCCGACGAGCACCTCGACGCGCTGCACGCCCTGGGAGTCTCCGACGGGCTGCTGGTCATCACCCGCAGCGATCTCGCCGATCCCGAACCCGCGCTGGAGCAAGCACGGCGCCGGCTGCGCGGGACGAGCTTGGAGCAGATGCCGCCGGTGCTGGTCAGCGGCCGCACCGGCGCCGGTTTCGACGAACTCGCCGAGGCCCTGGACGCGATGCTGCACCGGCTTCCGCCCGCCGATGCCGACGCCGACGTGCGGCTGTGGATCGACCGCGCCTTCGTCATCACAGGCGCGGGCACGGTCGTGACCGGAACGCTGCAGGGCGGCGCGCTGCGCGTCGGGGACCAGCTGGCCATCACCCCGTCCGGGCTGGACGCCCCGGTGCGGGCGCTGCACGCCCTGGGCACCGCCGAGGAGTCGATCGCCGCGCCCGCGCGTGTGGCGGTCAACCTGCGCGGAGTGGACCTCGACCAGGTCCGCCGCGGCCACGCCCTCATCACCCCCGGGCGCTGGCTGACCACCGACGTCCTCGACGTGCGCCTGCACCCGTCGGCGGACCTGCCGCGAGAGCTGGTGCTGCACATCGGCTCCGCGGCCGTGCCCGCGCGGGTCCGCCCGCTGGGCACCGACACCGCCCGGCTGACGTTGCGGGAGGCGCTGCCGCTGCGGATCGGCGATCGCGCGCTGCTGCGCGACCCCGGCGGGCACCAGGTGCGCGGCGGGGTCACCGTCCTCGACGTGCGGCCTCCCCCGCTGCGCCGCCGAGGCGCCGCTCGGCTGCGCGCCGAAACACTCTCCGGCATGGACGGAACGCCGGACTGGGCCGACGAGCTGCGGCGGCGCGGGATCGCGCGGGCCGACGAGCTGACCGCGATGGGCGCCACCCCGTCTGCCGCAGGTCCGTGGCTGGTGTCCGAGCAGCACCGCGCCGCGCTCGCCGCGAGGCTGCGCGAGGTCTTCGCCGAGCACCGGCGAGCGCACCCGCTGCACGAGGGCATGCCCTCCGGCGCGGCCACACGCGCGCTGGACCTCCCGGATCCGGCGCTGCTGCCCGGCATCGCCGCCGAAGCGGGACTGCACCTGGCGGCCGGCCGCCTGAGCGACGGCACCACCGCCCTGCCCGACCGGGTCGCGCGCGCCGTGGAGGCGGTCCGCAGCGGGCTGCGGGAGCACCCGTTCCGCGCGCCCACCGCCGAACAGCTGGCCGAACTCGGCATCGGCGATCGCGAGCTCGCCGCCGCCGAGCGCACCGGCGCGCTGCTGCGACTGGGCCCCGGACTGGCGCTGCTGCCCGACGCCGAGCGCGCGGCGCTGCACCGGCTGGCGGAGCTGTCCGAGCCCTTCACCCTCAGCGAGGCCAAGCGGGCGCTGGACACCACGCGCCGCGTCGCGGTTCCCTTGCTGGAGATGCTCGCTCGCCGCGGCCGCACCCGCAGGCTCCCGGACGGCACCCACCGCCTGGTGCGCTGAGCGCTGCGATCTTGCGGCCGCCACCGCATCGTGGGAGCAGGCGCCGGGCGATGGGAGGCACACCATGCCGCGCAAGATCTGGACCGGGTCGATCAACTTCGGCCTGGTGACCATTCCGGTCGGGCTGTACGCCGCGACCGAGGACCACACGATCCAGTTCCACCAGTACCAGCGCGGGACCACCGACCGGATCCGCTACAAGCGGGTCAACGAGACCACCGGCGACGAGGTCGGCTACAACGACATCGTCAAGGGGCGCGAGCACGGCGACGGGATCATCACCGTCGAGCAGTCCGAACTCGACGAGATCGCGCCGGGCCGTTCGCGCACCATCGACATCAGCACGTTCGTCGACCTCGGCGAGATCGACCCGGTGCACTTCCAGAAGACCTACTGGCTGGCGCCCAACTCCAAGGAGCACTACCGGCCGTACAACCTGCTGCGGCGGGCGATGGAGGAGACCGGGCAGGCCGGGATCGCCACGTTCGTGCTGCGCGGCAAGCAGTACCTGACGGCGGTGCGCGCGGACTCCGACGTGCTGGCGCTGAACACGCTGTACTTCGCCGACGAGATCCGCGACCCGGCCGATCTGGTCGGCGACCAGCCGGAGCAGTCCAAGCCCACGGACAAGGAGCTCCAGATGGCCACCACGATCATCGAGTCGATGAGCGGCGAGTGGCAGCCCGAGGAGTACTCCGACACCTACACCGAACGCGTCGAGGCGCTGCTGGCGGAGAAGGCGCGCGGCGGCGAGGTGCAGGCGGCGGAGGCGCCGCCGCAGCCCACCGACGTCATCGACCTCACCGAGGCGCTGCGCCGCAGCGTCGACGAGGCCCGCAAGGGCCGCACACCCGCACCGTCCGAGGACCTCTCGGAGCTCACCAAGGCCGAGCTCGACGACCGCGCCAAGCAGCTGGGCGTCAAGGGCCGGTCGAAGATGAAGCGCGCCGAGCTCGAACAGGCCGTCGCCGAAGCCGGGCAGGGGTCCCGCAGGGCCTCCTGAGCACCACCACACCCGTGGCGGGAGGGGCAACGTCGCAGGTCGTGGGCGCGGACGAAAAAGATCCGCAATCTTGCGTCATGACCTCACCCCAAGACGGTCCCGATCACGTGGGCAGCCTGGTTCTCCGCCCACGGGCGCGCGGGAAGCAGAGGGGATCCCGCGTGTGAAAAGCCGCCGGGCGCACCTGCTGTGGATGCGGGTCGTGCCCGGCGGTCCCCGCACGTGACCGGGTTCACCGAGCAGCGCCACCGACGGCACCGGGCCGGGCGCGGTGTGCTGAGATTCAGCGCATGGACGCGGGTGCCTGGTCGGCGGTGGGAGCACGCCGTGAACTCGACTCCGCCGGTGTACCGCCCGCCCTGCGTCCCGCCTACCTGCGTTCCCGGGCTCTCAACGCCGAGCACGGGCGCACCTACTTCCTCGCGACCCGCCTGCTGCCGCCGGATCGGCGGCCCGCGGTGCACGCGCTCTACGGCTTCGCGCGCTGGGTCGACGACATCGTCGACGAGCTGGGCGAGGACTCCCCCGCGCTGCGGGCCGAACGGCTCGAACGGCTCGAGGAGCGGCTGCGCCTGGCGCTGAAGTCGGGGACCAGCGATCACCCGGTGCTGGCCGCGCTGGTCGACACCGTGGAGCGCCACCAGATCGATCCGGTGCTGTTCGAGGACTTCCTGGCCTCCATGCGGATGGACCTCACCATCACCTCCTACCCCACCCGCACCGACCTGGAGCGCTACATCCACGGTTCGGCCGCGGTCATCGGCCTGCAGCTGCTGCCGGTGCTGGGCACGATCGGTCCGGCCGCCGAGGCGCGCGCTGCCGCCGCCGCGCTGGGCGTGGCGTTCCAGCTGACGAACTTCCTGCGCGACGTCGGCGAGGACCTGGACCGCGGCCGCGTCTACCTCCCGGCCGACGAGCTGGCCGTGTTCGGCGTGGACCGGGAGCGGCTGCTGTGGTGCCGCGCGAACGGGCGGGCCGACGGACCGGTGCGGCGCGCGCTGGCCGACCAGGTGGCGCGGACCCGGGCGCACTACCGGGCCGCCGAGCCGGGCATCGCGCTGCTGGCCCCGGAGTCGCGTCCGTGCGTGCGCGTGGCGGCGGTGCTCTACGGGGAGATCCTCGACCACGTGGTCGCATCCGGCTACGCCGTGTTCGCCAGGCGCATCGCCGTGCCCGTCTCGCGCCGGTTGGCCGTCGCCGCGCGCGCGGCCGGTGTGGTGCTGGTCTCGCGGGCGGTGCGCGGAGGCTTGACCTCGGGTCTTCGCGGGTAGTCGAGGGCTGCCCGGCACCAAGGCACCGGGCCGGCTTTCGCCGCCTGCCTGTACGACACCGGGGAGCCCGATCATGAGCGCACGATCCACGAGTTGGCAGGACGTCGGCGCGACCGCCGACATGATCACCGTCGCCGGTCAGCGCTTGCACGAGGGAACCCGCGCGATCGCGGGGACACCGGCGGAGGCGGCGAGGGCGCGCGACGCGCTGCTCGACCTCAGCGCGGCCAGCGCCCGCCTGGCCCGGCAGCTCGACGTGCTCGCGGCCGACAGCGGTGGTGGCGGTACCGAACCGCCCGACGTGCACGTGGCGCTCGACCAGGCCGCCGCCGCGGCCGAAGACCTCGGCAACTGCACGCGGGCGGCGGCTCGGGCGATCGAGGACGAGTTGAGCGGCGAGCACTGACCCGCCGCCCAACTCACCTGGTCAGGGTGCCTGCACGAGCCCGGCGCCGACGTCGGTGGCCGGCAGCGGCAACCGGCGGGCCGACTGGGTCAACCGCGTCCACAGCGCCCGCGCGCGGTCCGGCGACCGCTGCGCGTGCAGCGCGGCGACGCCGGAGACGTGCGGGGTGGCCATGCTGGTGCCGCTGAGCTTGCGGTAGCGCTCCGCGCCGGGCCAGCTGGAGTAGACGTCCACGCCAGGCGCGGCCAGGTCGACCTGACCGACCTCGTCGACGGTGCCGCACGAGAAGTCGGCGATCTGCATCTGGGAGTCCACCGCTCCCACGGCCATCACCGACGGGCAGTTGGCCGGGTGGCCGACCGGGGCGATGATGCCCGCCGAGCGCTGGCTCTCGTTGCCGGCCGCGGCGATGATCAGCGTCCCGCGCTCCAGCGCGCGACGCGCGACCCGCTCGAACGCCTCCGAGTACGGCGCGCCTGGTTCGGTGGGCGAGCCCAGCGACATCGACACGATCGAGCAGCCGTTGGAGATCGCCCACTCGACGCCGGACAGGATCCCGCTGTCCGTGCCCGACCCGTCGTCACCGAGGACCTTGCCCGCGTAGATGCTGGCCTCGTGCGCGATGCCGTAGCCGGGCCCGGCCTGCGAGGTGCGCGGGCCGCAGGCGGTGCCGATGACGTGGGTGCCGTGCCCGTGGCCGTCGTGGGCGCTCTGGCCCTCGACGAACGCGCCCGTGACGATGTCGCGGCCGGCGAAGTCGGGGTGCTGCTCGTCCAGGCCGGTGTCGAGCACGGCGACACGCACTCCGGCTCCGGTGGCCGCGGCGGCGTCGGCGCGCACCGCCTGAAGTCCCCAGGTGAACTCGCCTTCCGGCGGCGGCGTGGGCTCGCCGATGGCGAAAACTCTGCGCTCGGCCTCGATCCCGGCGATCGGGCCGGTCTCGCCCGCCGCGCGCTGCAGGTTGGCGAACTGCTCCTCGTCGGCGTCGATCAGGGCGATTCCGAGCTGGTGCAGCACGATTCCGCCCGCACCGCTGAACAGTTCGCCGGGTGCCGCGCCCGCCGCGTCGGCGGTGTTGGCGCAGCGGATCCCGGTTAAGCGGGTCACCTCTCGGGTGCCGATGATGGTCGAGTCATCTTCGAGCAGGACCAGGTATCGCCCGGTCTGGCTGGAGGTCATGTCGCTCCTCGTCGATTGTTGGCGCGGATGCGCCTCATCGGTAACCGACCGAGATCGACGATCACAACGGATTCCGGGCCCCTAAACCCGTTCGTGTTACCCGATACGGGGATGGCGGGGTCGACACGCCGTGTCAACACCGTCGGACTGGACGCGGATCAGGCTCGCGTACTTCCATGGAGGCAGGGCCAACGCGGGAGGTCGTCATGACGGAGCACGGCAGGATCGTCGTCGGCGTGGACGGATCGGAACCCTCGAAGTGCGCGATGCGCTGGGCGCTCGAACAGGCCAAGCTCACCGGTTCGACGGTGCGCGCGATCAGCGCCTGGGAGTTCCCCGCGTTCTACTCCTGGGAAGGCGGTCCGATGCCGCCCGACGACTTCGAGGACTCCGCCCGCCAGTGCCTGGACGACACCGTCGAGGAGTTCAAGCAGGCCACCCCCGAGGTGACCATCGAGCGCGAGCTCGTGCACGGCCACGCCGCGCAGGCGCTCATCGACGCCTCCGCCGAGGCCGACCTGCTCGTGGTGGGCAGCAGGGGCCACGGCAGCTTCTACGGCGCTCTGCTGGGCTCGGTGAGCCAGCGCTCCGCGCTGCACTCGAAGTGCCCGGTGGTCATCGTCCGGCGCTAGAGATTGTTTCTGTGGTTGCTTTGCTTGGCGGTGCCAGTAGCGGAACCTGCGCGCCTTCGTGAGACTCCGTGCGCCGCTCCTGATGTATGCCGATACACGGCGTCCCGGCGTACTCGCCACGAAGGCGCTCAGGACCCGCGGCGGTGCGAGTTGAGCCCCGCACCTGAAACAGCGGCTCCGCCGCAACCCCCGAAAACCTGATCAACCGGTGTGGCCCAGGCGTTCTGAGAGGGCTGTGGCGCCTTCCCGGACGAGGTCGCGCAGCGCGGCCTCGGTCTCGTCGTTCCAGCGCAGGATCGGGACCGAGATGCTCATGGCCGCGACGACCTCACCGCTGGTGTCGCGCACCGGAGCCGCCACGCACGCCACGGAATCGTTGGACTCGCAGTACTCGCGGGCGACGCCGTCCTCGGCGATCTCGTCGAGCTCCTTGCGCAGCGTCTTGCGGTTGGTGATGCTGTGCTCGGTCATCGCGTCGAGCTTGTGGCCGCTGTAGATCTCGTCGACCTCGGCGCGCGGCAGCGAGGCCAGCAGCGTCTTGCCCAGCGCCGTGCAGTGCGCGGGGAGCCTGCGCCCGACGGCCGAGACCATCCGGACCGGGTGGCTGCTGTCCACCTTGGAGACGTAGAGGACGTCGGCCCCCTCGCGCACGCCCACGTGCACGGTCTCCTGGCAGCGCTCGGCGATCTCCTCC
Source organism: Saccharopolyspora karakumensis (assembly GCF_004349225.1). Taxonomy (NCBI): domain Bacteria; kingdom Bacillati; phylum Actinomycetota; class Actinomycetes; order Pseudonocardiales; family Pseudonocardiaceae; genus Saccharopolyspora; species Saccharopolyspora karakumensis. The sequence goes on along the minus strand of NZ_SMLA01000088.1, from coordinate 4,813 downwards.
GCGACCAGCTGCCCCTCCCGGGCCAGGTCCAGCCGCTCGGCGTAGGCCGACCCCAGCTGGAAGCTGCGCACGCCCAACCGGTACTTGTTGGTGGCGCGCCCCGTGGGCATCAGATAGCCGCGCTCGTTGAGAGTTCCGACCAGCTCGTGCACCGTGGTGCGCGGCAGCCCGAGCTGCGCGGTGATCTCCGGCGCGCTGAGTTCGTCGGTCTCCAGGAACAGTTCGAGGACGTCGAATGCCCGTTCCACGGCCGGTACCGCTCGTGCCAACGCTGGCGCTCCTTCCGCTTCGAGGCCAACCCCGAGTTGACCGATATTTCGAACATCGTACCTGATATCGACGGCGTATTGACCTTCACTTCGTTCCGACCATACGATTTTACGAACGTTGTTCGGAATATCGAACGGAGATTTCACAGGTGCGCCAGACACGTGACTTCCTGCGATCCCTGGGTCTGCCCACCGACGACACCGCGGCCACCAGCGAGAAGAGATTTCCCGACGGCGCCCAGTACCGGGTGGAGATCCCCAGCACCGAAGGCCCCGAGGTGCTCGACGCGGTGCTGGCCGAAGCCGACGCGCGCGGCGTGCTGGTGCACCGGATCTCCCAGGGCAGCGGCGGCATGCTGCTCACCGACGACGAGCTCGCCGCCATGACCTCCACCGCCGCCGGGCGATCGGTCGAGCTGAGCCTGTTCGCCCGGCCGCTGGCCGGGTGGGACACCAGCGCGATGGCCGTGTCCTCGGGCGGGGCGCCGGTGGCCGCGCAGGCGCGCGGCACCGAGCAGCTGGTGCACGTGCTGGAGGACATCCGCCGCACGGCCGAATCCGGCATCCGCAGCGTGCTCATCACCGACCTCGGCGTGCTCAAGGTCGCCTCCGCGATGCGCGAGACCGGCGACCTGCCCACCGACCTGCAGTTCAAGATCAGCGTCCAGATGGGCCTGGCGAACCCGGCTTCGGTGCGCATCGCCGAGGACCTGGGCGCCGACACCTACAACGTGCCCACCGATCTCAGCCTCGGTCAGCTGGCGGCGATCCGGGCCGCCACGGACCTGCCGCTGGACATCTACGTCGAGGCGCCCGACGACATGGGCGGATTCGTCCGGCACTTCGAGATCGCCGAGATCGTGCGCGTCGCGGCCCCGGTCTACGTGAAGTTCGGGCTGCGCAACGCGCCGAACATCTACCCCAGCGGCAGCCACCTCACCCCCACCGCCGTCGCGCTCGGCCGCGAGCGGGTGCGTCGCGCGCAACTCGGTCTCGGACTGCTCGCGCGCTACTCCCCCGACGCGATCGTCTCGACGCTGCCCGCCGAAGGCCTGGCCGTGCCCGTGTCCGGGTAGCGGCCTATCGTCGGCGCGTGCCCACCGCCGTCGCCCTCCGCTCCGGTTCCGGCCGCTGGATCCTGCTGGCCACCATCCTCGGTTCGGGGGTGGCGTTCCTGGACGGTTCCGTGGTCAACGTGGCGCTTCCGGCCATCGGCCGCGACGTCGGCGGCGGGCTGCGCGTCCTGCAGTGGGTGCTGGACGCCTACCTGCTCACCTTGAGCGCGTTGCTGCTGCTCGGCGGCGCGCTGGGCGATCGCTACGGCCGGCGCCGCGTGTTCACGATCGGGCTGGTGGTGTTCACCCTCGCCTCGCTGGGCTGCGGGCTGGCACCCACGGGCGAGGCGCTGATCGTCGCGCGACTGGCGCAGGGCGTCGGCGGGGCGCTGCTGGTCCCCGGCAGCCTGGCGCTGATCAACGCCTCCATCGACCCCGACGACCGCGGCGAGGCCGTCGGCCGCTGGGCCGGCCTGACCGGCGTGTCCTCGGCGATCGGGCCGTTCGTGGGCGGGTGGCTCGTCGACGCGGCGTCCTGGCGGTGGGTGTTCTTCATCAACGTGCCGATCGCCGCGGCCGCGATGCTCGCCCTGCGCCACGTCCCCGAGACGCGCGACCCGAACGCCACCGGACGCCTGGACATCGGCGGCGCGGTGGCGGTCACCGTCGGGCTCGCGGGGTCGATCTTCGCGCTGATCGAGGTCCCGACCGCCGGGTGGGACACCGCATCCACCACGGCTGCGGTGGCCGGAGTCACCGCGCTCGTGGTGTTCCCGTGGCTGGAAGCGCGTCACCCGAGTCCGCTGCTGCCGCTGTCGCTGCTGCGCTCCTCGCAGTTCACCGGCGCGAACCTGGTGACGCTGACGGTTTACGCGGCGCTCAGCGGCGCGCTGTTCCTGCTGTCGTTGCAGCTGCAGCAGACGATGGGCTACTCGGCCTTGGAGACGGGCATCGCCACGCTGCCGATCACGATCATCATGCTGCTGCTGTCGGGCCGGGTGGGTGCGTTGGCGCAGCGCACCGGTCCGCGCGTGCCGATGACGGTCGGGCCGTTCGCCTGCGCGGCCGGGTTGTGGCTGCTGACCCGCGCCGAGGCGGGTGCGAGCTACCTCGGCGGGGTGCTGCCGGGCGTGCTGGTGTTCGGGCTGGGTCTGTCGATCACCGTCGCTCCGCTGACCGCGGCCGTGCTGGGCTCGGTCGGGCCGGAGCGGGGCGGCGTCGCCTCGGGGGTCAACAACGCGGTGTCGCGGTTGGCCGGTTTGCTGGCGGTGGCGGTGCTGCCGGTCGTCGCCGGGCTGGCGGGCACCGGTGATGGCGCACCGCTGGGGCCCGGTTTCGCGACGGCGCTGCACATCTCGGCGGTGATGTGCGCCGCAGGTGGGGTGATCGCGGCGCTGACCATCGGCCGCGGGGACCGGGTGGAGACTCCTCCGCTGCCCGGTCTCAACCACGCGTGTCAGGATCCGGCCTGCGAGTGCCGCGACTGATTCGAACTCCTCGTGTCGTGCTCACCCCGCCGAAGCTACGGACGCGCCGATGCGGACCGTAAGGCACAAAGTCACCGTTTCGGCGGCTCTTGTCACTGCACCGCGCGGCGCGGATGTGGTGAGATCGAGTCATGAGACGAGGTCGGCGCGGCCATCCGTGCGAGGTGCCCACCCAGATCGGGTTGTACCGGTGCCCGGAGTGCGGCCAGCAGTGGGAGATCCACGGCATCGAGGGCAATCCGCAGATCCGCAAGGTCAGCCGGGTCGGCTGGTTCCTCGCCAAGCTCCTGGGATGAGGCGCGTGTCCGAGGAGATCCTGGTGGGATCGACGAAGTACCAGGTCTGCCGGGCATCGTCCGACGACCTCGCCGAGATCGTCGGCCTGCTCCTCGACGACGAGCTCGGTGCGGGCCGGGAGTCGGCGGCCGACCTCACCCCGTACCGCGAGGCGTTCGCGGCGATCGACGCCGACCCCGCGCAGCTGCTGGTCGCGGTGAAGGACTCGGCCGGGCGCGTGGTCGGCACCCTGCAGCTGACGTTCATCCCGGGTCTGGCCCGCAGAGGCGCCTTGCGCACCCAGATCGAGGCGGTGCGGGTGCGCTCCGGCGAGCGGAGCCGGGGGCTGGGCGCGGCGCTGCTCGAGTGGGCTCTCGACGAGTCCCGGCGGCGCGGCTGCTCGCTGGTCCAGCTCACCACCGACAAAGCGCGCACCGACGCGCACCGCTTCTACGACCGGCTCGGGTTCACCGCCTCCCACGAGGGCTACAAGATGACCCTGTGACCTCTGGTTATGCTGGCCGGACCATGCGCCGCAAGCTCCGCTCACCGCTGCCCCAGCGCGACGGCCTGGACCCGGTCCGGCTGCACCTGCCCACCGACGGGCGGTGGGCCACCGTCCGGGACTTCCTCGTCGAGCGCATTCCCAAGCTGGCGGCCGACCGCATCGACGAGATGCTGCGCGCGGGCCGGTTCGTCACCCACGACGGTCCGCTGGCGCCCGAGTCCCCGTACCGGCCGGGCGGTTTCGTGTGGTTCCACCGCGACGTCGCACCGGAGACGCCGGTGCCGTTCGAGCTGGAGATCCTGCACCGGGACGAGGAGATCCTGGTCGTCGACAAGCCGCACTTCCTGGCCACCACGCCGCGCGGCGGGCACATCACCGAGACCGCGCTCATCCGCCTGCGCAGGCAGCTGGGGCTGCCTGAGCTCTCCCCCGCGCACCGCCTGGACCGCGCCACGGCCGGTGTGGTGCTGTTCGTGGTCGACCCGGCGCTGCGCGGCGCGTACCAGACGCTCTTCCACGACCGGCGGGTCGACAAGACCTACGAGGCCATCGCCGGCTACGACCCGGACCTGGCGCTGCCCCGCACGGTCCGCAGCCGGATCATCAAGCGCCGCGGCGTGCTGGCCGCCGTCGAGGAACCGGGCACCCCGAACGCCGAAACCCGCGTCGAACTCCTCGAGCGCCGCGGCGACCTGGCCCGCTACCGGCTGCACCCCCGCACCGGCCGCACCCACCAGCTCCGGGTCCACCTCAACTCCCTGGGCCTGCCGATCGTCGGAGACGACCTCTACCCCGAGGTCCGCGCGACGTCCCCGGACGAGTTCACCCACCCCCTCCGACTCCTGGCCCGATCCCTGGAGTTCCCCGACCCCAGAACCGGCGAACCCCGCCACTTCCACTCCCACCGAACCCTCGATTGGCCCTGATCCCCGCCCCCTCACCACGAAGATGCGGTGCACGGATCACCCCGGGGGTTCGGCCTCCGGAACACCCCGGTAATCCGGCGCCTGATGACCGGCGCATTCCGGGCACCGGACCGTCCCAGACGCGCGGTGGTCACCCACCTTCCCGATCTCAGTGGAAATCCGGGTTCCGATTTCCACTGAAATCCGACCGAGGACTTCCGCTGACATCGGGAAACCCAGCTGGAGACGGGACGACCTGCGCCGAAAGCTCGACACGCGCCCGGGCGGACGGACTACCGGGGTGTTCGGGGCC
>NZ_SMLA01000087.1:0-13650 GCF_004349225.1 Saccharopolyspora karakumensis | reverse complement strand
CGTTGGGGGTTGGGGTTCCAGGGGAGTTCGGCTCGGGTCCGGGGTGGAGCCGCAGTCGGTGTTGGTGGTGGGAGGTGGTCCTGCCGGGTTGGAGGCCGCTCGGGTGCTGGCCCTGCGGGGGTGGAGCGTGGAGCTCGTCGAGCGCGAGGAGCGGCTCGGCGGAATGGTGCGCGCTGCGGCTGAAGTCGCAGGTCGGGGGCGTTTGGCGGGATTGGTCGAGTGGTGGGAGGGGGAGGTCCGGCGGCTCGGCGTCCAGGTGCGGCTCGGGGTCGAGGCCGGTCCGGAGGACGTGGCCGGGCGCGAGGTCGTGGTGGCGACCGGGTCCGTGCCGGGCCCCTGGGCTTTCAAGGTCGACGGAGGCGTGGTGCTCGACGTGGTCGAGGTGCTCAGCGGTGAGACGCCCCCGGGGCCGGTGGTGGTGCACGATCCCGTCGGGGACTTCGTCGGCGTCGGCGTGGCCGAACTGCTGGCGGGCCGGGGCGTGGAGACCGCGATCGTGACGCAGGACCAGGTCGTGGGCACGCAGCTCGCGCTCACCGGAGACCTCGCCGACGCCAACGCGCGCCTGCAGCGGGCCGGGGTGGCGTTGGAGAAGCGGTCCCTGCTGCGCGAGGTGCGGTCCGATCACGTGGTCCTGGAGGACGTCCACACCGCCGAAACCCGGGAGCGCCCGGCCGCCACCGTCGTCCACTGCGGACACCGGCTGCCGGACCAGCGACTCGACGGCGTGCGGATCGGTGACTGCGTCGCTCCCCGCACCGTGCACGAGGCGATCTTGGAAGGCCGTCGAGCGGCGGGAGGTCTGCGATGAGCCGCTACCTGTTCTCGCCGCTGCGGCTGGGGCCGGTGACGGTGCGCAACCGCATCGTGTTCTCCGCGCACCTCACCAACTACGCGCGCGACGGCCACCCGACCGAGCAGCACGCCGCCTACTACGCGGCGCGCGCCGAGGGTGGTGCCGGTCTGGTGATCACCGAGGAGCACTCGACCCATCCCACAGACTGGCCGTACGAGAAGCTCATCCACGGCTTCGACCCGTCGGTGATCTCCGGCTACCGCCGCATCACCGAGGCCGTGCACGCCCACGGGACGCCGATCTTCGCGCAGCTCAACCACAACGGCGGACAGGCGTCGTCGATGTACTCGCGGCTGCCGGTGTGGGCGCCGTCGGCGGTGCCCGACCCGATGTTCCGCGAAGTGCCCAAGGCCATCGACACCCGTGAGATCGCCGAGGTCGTCGCCGGGTACGGCACGGTCGCCGCGCACTGCGCCGAAGGCGGGTTCGACGGGGTGGAGCTGCAGTGCTCGCACTCGTCGGTCGTGCGCGGATTCCTGTCCCCGGCCACCAACAAGCGCACCGACGACTACGGCGGATCGCTGGCCAACCGGGCCCGCATCCTGCTGGAGATCATCGACGCCGTCCGCGAATCGCTCGGTCCCGATCGGGCGCTGGGCGTGCGGATCTGCGGCGACGAGCTGATCGAGGGCGGCACCACCATCGACGAGGCCGTCGAGGTCGCCACGATGGTCGAGGCCACGGGCAAGGTCGACTACATCAACACCTCGATCGGCGTGGCCACTTCGACGCTCTACATGATCGAGGCGTCGATGGCGATCCCGCCGGGGTACGCGCTGTTCATCTCCAACGCCATCCGCCAGGCCGTCGACCTGCCGGTCGTCGGCGTCGGCCGCATCAAGGACCCGCTGCAGGCCGAACGGGCGCTGGAGGAGGGCCACTGCGACCTGGTGGGCGTGGTGCGCGGCCAGATCGCCGACGCCGATTTCGCGGCCAAGGCCCGGTCGGGGCACGCCACCGACATCCGGACCTGCCTGTCCTGCAACCAGGAGTGCGTCGGCCGGATGGGCCTCAACCGCTGGCTCGGCTGCATCGAGAACCCGCGCACCGGCAAGGAGTCGATCGCCCTGCCGATGCCGCGCAGGCGCAGGCGCGTGCTGGTGGTCGGCGGTGGTCCGGCCGGTTTGCAGGCCGCGTCCACCGCCGCCGAACGCGGTCACCACGTGACCCTGTTCGAGCGGGAGCCCGAGACCGGCGGGCAGGTCGCGCAGGCCGCGAGCGTGCCGGGGCGGGCCGAATTCCTCGACGTGGTGCGGAACCTGCGCGCCGAGTGCCAGCGCCACGGCGTGGACATCAAGACCGGGACCGAGGCCACCGCGCAGCTGCTCCGCGAGGAGCGCCCCGACGCGGTCGTGCTGGCCACCGGAGCTCGACCGCAATCGCCGTGGTGGGCAGGGGATCTGACGCGCGTCGTCGACGTCCGCGACGTGCTCGCCGGGGACGCCGCGCCCGAAGGCGAGGTGCTGATCGTCGACGAACTCGGCTTCCACCAGGCGGCCTCGGTCGCCGAACTGCTGGCCGACCGAGGATGCCGGGTGCAGATCAGCACCCCGGGCATGGTCGTCTGCCAGGACCTCGGCGTCACGCTGGACATGGAGACCTTCACCATCCGCGCCCACGCCAAGGGGATCGGGCAGCGCACCGACGAGGTCGTCATGGGTGCCTCCGCCGACGGTGAGCGGGTGTCGCTGCAGATCCTCAAGCACACCACCGGTGAGATGAGCGAGCACACCGTCGACTGGGTGGTGTGCGCGGTGCACCAGAGCCCGGTCGACGAGCTGTGGCACGAGCTGCGCGACGCGCCGTTCCCGGTGCACCGCGCGGGCGACTGCCTGGCACCGCGCCGCGCGCACGCCGCGGTGATCGAGGGACATCGAGCGGCGGTGGAACTGTGAACGCGCTGCCCGAGGTGCTGGCCGTGGTCGTCGTCCGCGACGGCGCGCTGCCCGGCGGGGCCGACGAGACCGTCGCCGAGGCCGGGGGAGCGGTGCTGCTCGCCGGCACCGGAACCGCCCGCGCGGCCAAGGAGCTCCGCGCCGCCAGCAGCGCCTGGTCCGTCGAATCCGCGCAGGTCGGGCCCGGTTCGCTGGCCGCGACGCTGGGCCCGCTGCTCGCGGCGGTGCGGGTCGTGCTGCTGCCCGCCTCGCCCGACGGACGCGACCTCGCGCCCCGGCTGGCGTTCGGCACCGGCAGGGCGTTGCACGCCGGAGCGATCCGCTGCGGCACCGACACCGCCGATCTGTCCAGAGCGGACGATTCCCTGGAGATCCGGGTTCGCTTCACCGGGCCCGTCGTGGTGACGTTGACTCCCGGAGTGCGCGGCATCGGCAGCCCGATCGCGCCACCGGAACCCGTGACCATCGACGTCACCCCAGCTGAAGCGCTCGACGCCGAACCGGTCGAGGTCCGCGCACCCGAACCGGAGACCGTTGAGCTCACCGAGGCCGACCGCATCCTCGGCGGCGGAGCCGGCCTGGTGCGGCGAGGCGAGGACGGCACCGCCGCGATGCGGACGCTGACCGAGGTCGCCGCGTGGCTCGGTGCCTCGGCCGGAGCGACCCGCGTGGTCACCGACGCCGGGTGGGCCGGGCACGACCGGCAGATCGGCACCACCGGCGTCCTCGTCAACCCCACGCTCTACGTCGCCCTCGGCATCTCCGGCGCCGCGCAGCACACCGGTGGTCTGGGACGACCCGAGCACGTCGTCAGCATCAACACCGACCCGTCCTGCCCGATGACCGCGATGGCCGACCTCGGCATCATCGCCGACGCCCCCGAAGTCCTGCGCGAACTCGACCGCCGGAGACGAGATGCCTGAAGTCGACGCCGTCGTGGTCGGCGCCGGTCCCGCCGGATCGGCCGCCGCACTGGAACTCGCCCGAGCCGGGCGCAGAGTCATCCTGCTCGAACGCGGTCCGTTCCCCGGATCCAAGAACGTCTACGGCGGCGTCGTCTACGGCCGGGTGCTCGACGAGGTGCTGCCCGAGTGGTGGCGCGAAGCACCGGTCCAGCGCTGGGTGACCCGCCGCAGCACCATGATGCTCACCGGCCACCAGGCGCTCACCGTCGACTTCCGCACCGAGGACTGGGGAAGCGCTCCCTACAACGGCATGACGACCTTCCGCGCCGACTTCGACTCGTGGCTGGCGGGCAAAGCCGTCGACGCCGGAGCGCGGCTGGTCACCTCCACCGTGGCCACCGACGTGATCCGCGAGGACGGCCGCATCGTCGGGGTGCGCACCGACCGGCCCGACGGCGACATCCAGGCGCGGGTGGTCGTCGCCGCCGACGGCGTCAACTCGTTCCTGGCCAAGCAGGCCGGACTGCTGCCCGGAACCGACCCCGAGCACCAGACGCTCGGCGTCAAGGAAACCCTGGCCCTGCCGCGGAAATCCATCGAGGAGCGTTTCGCGCTCACCGGCGACCACGGCGCCGACTTCGAGATCCTCGGCTGCACCGGGGACATCCCCGGAGGCGGGTTCCTCTACACCAACCGCGACACCGTCAGCGTCGGCGTCGTCCTCTCGCTCACCGGGCTCGCCGCCTCGGGCAGGCGCCCGGAGGAGGTGCTCGCCGGCCTCAAGGCGCACCCGGCCATCGCCCCCTACCTGCGCGGCGCGGAGCTCAAGGAGTACTCCGCGCACCTCATCCCGGAAGGCGGGTACCGCAGCATGCCGCCGCTGTCCGCGCCCGGGATGCTCGTGACCGGTGACGCCGCCGCGATGTGCCTGGCAGCAGGGATCTGGCTGGAGGGAGTCAACTTCGCCATCGGATCCGGTCTCGCCGCCGGACGCACCGCAGCCGAGTCCGTCGAGAACGGCGGCGGGCTCGACGGCTACCGCGAACGCCTGGAGGGCAACTTCGTGCTCGCCGACCACAAGCGGCTGCAACGCGCACCCGGCCTGGTGCTGTCGGACCGGGTGCAGCAGCAGTACCCGAAACTGCTGTGCGACTTCGCCCAGGGCGTGTTCACCGTCGGCAACCCCACACCGAAACCCGGTCTGGGCGCGCTGTTCCGCGCCACCGCCGCCCGTCACGGCGTCCGCCTGCGGAAGCTGGCAGCGGACGCCTGGACCGGACTGCGCACCTTCGGCTGAGGAGAAGCGACCATGTACCGAGGCATCTCGTTCGAGGACCGGATGGGCACCGTGGACTTCGACGTCGGCGAGCGGGCGCACATCACCGTCGACACCGACATCTGCCGGTCCTGCACCACCCAGGCGTGCGTGGCGGCCTGCCCGGCGAAGCTGTTCGTGCCCACCGGCGACGGCGGCATCCTGTTCAACTACGAGCAGTGCTTCGAATGCGGCACCTGCTACCAGATCTGCAACAACGACGGCGCCATCAGCTGGACCTACCCCGACGGCGGGCACGGCGTCGTGTTCCGGAAGGGCTGAGGACATGCGCATCGCCGTGGCACTGAGCCGATCCTGGCAGCGGGTCGAGGTCGACCCGCTCACCGGCGCCCTGGGCGGCGGGCACCGAGGCCAGAGCGCGGCCGAGCACGCCGCGCTGGAACACGCGCTGCGACTCGCCGAGCTCACCGGCGGCCAGGTCCACGCCATCACCGCCGGCCCGGCGGAAGCGGAGGAGGGGCTGCGCGAGGCGCTGGCGTCCGGAGCGGACCGCGCCACCCGCGTCGACGTCGACGCACCGCTGGACCCGAACGCCCTCGCGCACAGCGGATCCACCGCCGCCGCGCTGGCCACCGCCTTGCCGGAGACGCCGGACCTGGTGCTCTGCGGCGACCGGTCCACCGACGGCGGAACCGGCGCCACCCCGGCGCTGCTCGCCGCGCACCTGGGTGCCGCCCAGGCGCTCGGCGCGGTCCACCTCGAACTCGACGGCGACCGGCTGCTGGCCCACCGCCGCCTCGACCGGGGCGCCCGCGAGATCCTGCGCCTGCCCAGTCCCGCCGTGGTCTCCGTCGAAGGCGGGTTGCGGCTTCGACGCGCCGCGCTGCCCGCCGTGCTGGCCGCGCAGGAGGCCGAGATCGAACTCCTGCCGTGGGCCCCGGCTCCCGTCGGCGCCGACGTCGTCAGCTCCCGGCCCCGGCGCCCGCGAGCGCGCGAACACCCCGCCCCCAGCGGGGACAGCGCCCACCACCGGGTGCTGGAACTGACCGGCGCGCTGGTCGAGCGCACCCCGCCGACCGTCGTCGGCCCGTTGAGCGCGGCCGAGGCCGCCGACGAACTGCTGGCCTACCTGCTGCGCCACGGGTACGGGGTTCGGCCGTGAACCGGGTCGCGATCGTCACCGGAGCCGCCAGGGGAGTGGGGGCCGCGGTCGTGCGGCAACTCGCCGACCAGGGCTGGCGGGTCGTCGCGCTCGACGTGTGCGCCGACCTGCCTGGCGTGCCCTACCCGCTCGGCACCCGCGATGAGCTGCGCCGACTCGCCGACGAGCACCCGGAGTCGGTGCGCGAGGTGGTCGCCGACGTCCGCGACGCCGCCGCGCTGACCGAAGCCGTCCAGGTCGCCGAGGCCGAGTTCGGCGGGCTCGACGCCGCCGTCGCCGCGGCGGCCGTGATGGCCGGTGGGGCGCCGCTGTGGGAGACCACCGACAACGAACTGGACCTGCTCTTCGACATCGACGTCCGGGGCGTGTCCAGCCTGGCCCGCGCCGCTGTCCCGGCGATGCTGCGGCGACCCGAACCCCGCGCCGGGCGGTTCGTCGCGCTCGCCTCGGCCGCCGCGCACCGTGGCCTCTACCACCTGGCCGGCTACAACGCGGCCAAGCACGCGGTGGTCGGACTGATCCGCGGACTGGCCACCGACCTGCGCGGAACCGGCATCAACGCCACCGCGGTGTCGCCCGGCTCGACCCGCACCGACATGCTCACCGCCACCGCCGCCTACTACGCCCTCGACGACGTGGAGGAGTTCGCCGGGCACCAGGTCGTCGAACGACTGCTGGAACCCGAGGAGGTCGCCGCCGCCGTGTGCTGGCTCTGCGACGAACGCGCCTCGGCGATCACCGGCACCGTCGTCCACGCGGACGGAGGGTTCACGGCGTGAGACTGGTGGCCGATCCGAGCCTGCAGCGCTGGGACGACGGGCGGACCGTCGCGGGCGGATCCCCGTACCGCATCATGCGGCTGACCGCGCGCGGGGGCGCGCTCCTCGACGACTGGCTGGCCGGAAAGCCCGTGACCAGCGGGAGATCGCTGGCGCAGCGGCTCGTCCGCACCGGTCTGGTGCACCCCGAGCACGACACGGCGAGCCTGGGGCCCGATGACCTCACCGTCGTCATCCCCGTCCGCGGCGAGAACCCCACCGCGCTGCTCGCGGCGCTGGAGGGCCTGCGGGTCATCGTCGTCGATGACGGCTCCCCGACACCGATCCCCGGCGCCACCGTCCGCCACGACACCGCACGCGGCCCGGCCGCCGCCCGCAACGCCGGGTGGCGCCTGGTCACGACGCCGCTGGTGGCCTTCCTCGACGCCGACACCCTCCCGCAGCCCGGCTGGCTGGGCCCGCTGCTGCGCCACTTCGAGGCACCCGAGGTGGCCGCGGTGGCGCCGAGAGTGCGCAGCATCGCGGGTGATTCGGCGCTGGAGCGCTACGAGCAGACCCGCTCACCGCTGGATCTCGGCCCCCGGCCCGGACCCGTGCTGCCCGGCAGCCGCATCAGCTACGTCCCCACCGCCGCGCTGCTGATCCGCGTCGAAACCCTCGCCGAGATCGAGGGTTTCGACGAGACCATGCGCTTCGGGGAAGACGTCGACCTGGTGTGGCGGCTCACCGCCCGGCACCAGGCCCGCTACGAACCCGCTGCGATCGTCGAACACGCCCCGCGGCCCAGCTGGCCCGCCCTGCTGCGGCAGCGCTACGGCTACGGTTGCTCGGCCGGGCCGCTCGGACGGCGTCACGGCGAGCACGTCGCACCCGTGCGGATCTCGCTGTGGAGCGTGCTGACCTGGCTGCTCATCGCACTCGGGCGACCCAGGACGGCGCTGGCCGTCACCGGCGCGGCGGCCGTCCTGCTCGCCCGCAAGCTCGGCGCGCTCGGCATTCCCGCGACCGAGTCGATCAAGCTCGCCGCGCACGGGAACCTCGGTGCGGCAAGGCTTCTCGGTGACGCCATCGGACGGTCCTGGGCGCCGCTGGCGATCCCGCCGCTGCTGCTCACCCGGCGCGGGCGCGTCGTGCTCGCCCTCGTCGCCGCACGCCACCTCGCGGAGAAGGGCGAGCTCGACCCGGTCCGGCACGCCCTCGCCCGCGTCGCCGACGACGCCGCCTACGGCTGCGGCGTGCTGCGCGGGGCCCTGCGCGAACGCAGCACGACCGCGCTCCGGCCGGTGCTCACCGACCGGGGCGGGCGCAGCAGCGTTCCGGTCAACGGGGACTCGGCGTGAACCTCGGCGAGACCACCTGGCCCGAGCTGCGCGAACCCCGGCTGCTCGCGGTCCCCGTTGGCGCCACCGAGCAGCACGGCCCGCACCTGCCGTGCACGGTGGACACCGACATCGCCGTCGCGCTGTGCGATGGCCTCGCCGAGCAGCGGCCCGTCGTCGTGGCACCCGCCGTGGCCTACGGCTCCAGCGGGGAGCACGCCGTGTTCCCCGGCACCCTGTCCATCGGGCGAACCGTTACCGAACTGCTGCTCACCGAGCTCGGCCGCTCGGCCGACGCCTTCGCCGGCGTGGTGCTCGTCTCCTGCCACGGAGGCAACGCCGCTGCGGTGCGCAACGCGGTGCGCACGCTGCGTTCCGAAGGTCGCCGGGTGCTGGCCTGGTCGCCGACCGGACCGGCCGACGACAGCCACGCCGGACGCACCGAAACCTCCGCGATGCTCGCCCTCCGACCGCACACCGTCCACCTGGAACGGGCCGAAGCCGGCAACACCGAACCGCTGCCGGAGCTCATCGACCGGCTTCGCGACGGCGGCACCGCCGCGGTCAGCGACAACGGCGTCCTCGGCGACCCGCGCGGCGCCAGCGGATCCGACGGTCGCCGAATCCTGCGCGCCTGGACGGAAAGCCTCGTCGCCGCCGTCGACACCTGGGCGTCGAGCACCGAACGCTGACCGGAGCCGATGTCCCGGTGAATCGGGCGAAAACGCCCATCTATAGTCGATCAGGCGGGCCCGCCCACCGGTGAGCAGGGCGCGAAACACTTTCCTGGAAGGACCGGTTGGGTTGAGCGTGACGAACGACCTCGTCGAACCTGAGTTATCCGAGCCGACACGACGAGGCACCATCCCCGCGCCCCGGTGGCGCGCGGACCGGACCGCCCTGTGGGCGGTGCCGCTGCTGGCGATGCTGGCCGGGCTGAGCTTCGTGCTGGTGAACGTCCACTACAACGGCGGTCACTACATCCCGCCGCTGGACGACACCTACATCCACCTCCAGTACGGCAAGCAGATCGGGCAGGGCGAGTTCCTGCGGTACAACGACGGCGACCCGATCAGCACCGGCGCCAGCAGCCTGCTCTACGTGCTGGTGCTGGGCGCGCTGCACTTCCTCGGGATGCACGGCGGTCTGCTGCTGCCCGCCGCCGTCCTGTTCGGCGTGGTCTGCCACGCTCTCACCGCCGGTGGCGTGGTGCTGCTGGGCCGCCGCGTCGCCGGTCCGGTCGCGGGGGTGTGGGCGGGCGTGCTCGTCGCGCTCAGCGGGCCTCTGCTGTGGGGAGCCTCCAGCGGCATGGAGGTCTCGATCACCGCGTTGCTGCTGGTCGCGACGCTGCTGATGCTGGTCCGCGAGGCGCCGAGCGGCGCCTTCAGGTTCACCCCGGTGCTGGTGTCGCTGGCTGCGCTGTGCCGGCTGGAAGCCCTGGTGTTCCTGCTGCTGGTGCCGCCGCTGATGATGGCCCTCAGCGCGCGTCGCGGGCGCAACCTCGCCACCCGGATCGCCTCGGTCGCCTGGTGCGCGCTGCCGTTCGCCGTGATCGCCGCGCAGCTGCTGTTCTACCTGGTCACCACCGGGCACTCCTCGCCGAACGGCTCGCAGGCCAAGTCGCACCTGAGCATGCCGAACCTGAGCCTCGGCGAGCTCGCGGGCAAGACCGCGGACAACTTCTCGGCGTTCATGGAGATCCTCGCCGGGCTCAACCGGCAGGACTTCGCCTTCCCCGGCGCGCTGCTGCTGGCCGCGCTCGGCGTGGCGGTGCTGGTCCGCGACGGCGGGACGCGGCGGTGGGTCGGCTGGACGATCGGCATCGGAACGCTGCTGGCGCTCGGCGCGATCTCCACGATGGGTACCGCGCTGTGGCAGCAGGTCCGCTACCTGCAGCCGTTCCTGCCGCTGTTCGTGCTCGCCGCCGTCATCGGCCTCGTCGAGGTCGGCAAGCGGTTGCGGCTGGGCGACAAGGCCCCGGTGGCGCTGCTGGCGGTGGCGGGGCTGTTCACGGCCCTGTCGGTGCCGACCTGGGTGCACAACGCGGTGCGGGACTCCGGCGGCATCCGGGAGCGCGTCGTCTCCCTGGCCGCCTGGACCAAGGGCAACCTGCCGGAAGGCGCGCGGCTGGGCGTGCACGACGTCGGCGCCGCCGCCTACCTGGGCGGGCACCCGACGGTGGACCTCGTGGGGCTGACGACCAACGGCCTCGCCAAACCCGCGCTGCACGGCATGGGCGCGCTCTACGAGGAACTGCGCGCGATGTCGCCCGACGACCGCCCCGACTACATCGCCATCTACGACCGCATGCCCAACGGGGTGCAGCTGGAACACCTCGCCGACGCCGGCGTCCTGGGCGCGCCTGTGCTCTCACTACCGGTGATGACGGTGTACAAGGCCGACTGGAGCCTGATCGACACCGGTGACGTGCCGATGCGGCCGTTCCGCGGCACCATCCGGGACCACGTCAACGTCGGGTCGATGACCTCGGAGGCCGACCACGACCACGAGGTGCACACCTCGCGAGCGGGCTTCCAGCCGCTCACCGAGGCCCGCACGCTCGAAACCGGTGGGCACGAGGTCGTCGACAGCGCCCGGCACATCGTCGGCGAGGAGGAGTTCACGCTGCGCAACCTGGTCCCCGGTGAGGAGGTCCGGCTCATCGCCCGGCACGACTCCGCCGGTCCCAAGCCCGGGTTGTACACGGGAGCGCGGGACGTGCGGGTGATCGTCGACGGCACCGACCTCGGCAAGCACTGGCTCAAGCCGGAGACGAAGGGCTGGTCGGAGACCGTCATCACGATCCCGGCGCACCTGGTGACCAGCAGCGAGCTGACCGTCCGCCTGGCCGCGCTGACCTCGTTCGGCCCGTCGCCGGACTACAAGTCGTTCGGGTACTGGGCGGTGCAGTGATCCCGTGACCTGGGCCGGGCGCGGTTGACACCCGCGCCCGGCCTTTGTGTACTCGGGGTCGGGGGGTGCGATGACCGATGAGCGGATGGCGGCCGGTGCGCGCACCAGCCTGCCCGCGTGGCCGGAGCGGGTCGAGGTCGATCCCTCGGGCCGGTGCTTCGCGGTCCTCGGAATCGGCGACGAGGCGCGGGAGATCACCCGCGGCTGGGTCCGCTCGATCGATCGTCCTGTGTGGACGCTGCAGGCGGACGACGCCGTGTCCGCGGCCGGAGCGTTGGCCGCGCAGCTGCGGGAGGCGCGGGTCGGGTGGCGGTTGATGCTGGCCGGACCCGAAGCCGGCGTGCTGGCGCTGCGCTCGCAGGCGCTCTCGGCCGGTGCCGTGGACGAGGAGATCCGGTGCCAGGTCACCACCCGGGAGCGGGTGGTGGTGCACTGCGCGCACTGCGCCGCCGAGACCGAGGTGACGGCGACGGCGGGCGAGCGCACCGCCTGCGGCGGGTGCGGGCAGCTGCTGCACATCTACTCCCACGTGTCCCGGCTTCGCGGTTCGCACCTGGGGTTTCGCGCTGACGTGGAGGCGTTCCGGTGATCCTGCCGACGCGAGTGCGGCGGTTCCCGTGGCCGCTGGAGAGCGGCCGCTACCGCTACAGCGTCAACGTCGAGCCCGCGCCGCGCGTCCACCGGACGGCGGCGGGCGAGTGGGGCGGCGCGGTCCTGGACTTCAACGAGGACTACGAGACCGAGCTCGCCGAGCGCGCGGCGATCCTCGCCCGCGATCCGGGTCGGCACGTGGAGCTCGGGCACATGCGAGCAGCGTCCTGGGACGCGCTGCTGCACCTGCTCTCCGAAGCCGCCGCCACGGACCAGGCGATGACGCTCACTCCGTGCGGCGACCGCGAATTCCGCTGGGAGAACGCAAGACTCGGTCTTGCGAGGCGGTTCCGCTTCGGCGACGACGACTCGCTGGGCGAGCCGCCGCTGCGGTTCGCCGCCTCCCAGGTGCCCGACGACATCGTGCTGCTCGACGAACGCGAGGGGCAGCTGTTCGCCGACGCCGGGGTGGTGACCTTCGCGTCGAACTGGTCGATCCGGTTCGTGCTCGGGATGTCGTTCACCGAGCTGCACGGTCCCGTCCCGCGGGACTTCGCCGACGGCGCGATCCCGCGAGCCGAGAGATTCCTGCTCGGCATGCAGCCCGGCGACTGCTACCGGCGGCTGAACTGGAGCTCGACCGTCGGGCACCGGCTGGACGCGTCGCTGGAGACCTACGACGAGTGGGGCGCCGAGCGCGGCCGGCTGTCGGACATCGGCGACGACCTGCACCTGCGGGTGGAGGTCCAGCACCTGATCCGGCTGCCGATGTCGGGTTCGATCATGTTCCTGATCCGCACCCACCTGCTGCCGATGCGGGAGCTCGTGCTGGTCGGTGCCTGGCGCGAGCAGTTCGCGGCCGTGCTCGCCGAACTCCCCGACGAGATGGCCGACTACAAGGGCTACGGCGAGATCCGTCCCGACCTGCTCGCGTGGTTGCGCCGATGAACCGGCTCACCGTCGCCGACACCCGGGTCATCGCCGACGGCGTGCGGGGGATCCGGCTGGTGGGCGAGCTGCGTTCGTACACGCCCGGCAGTCACCTCGACGTGCTGTGCGGCACCGACGAGCGAGGACGGCCGCGCTGGAACTCCTACTCGCTCACCGGCGACGGGTTCCGGCCGGAGCACTACGAGCTCTCGGTGCGCCTCGGCTCCGGCGGCTCGCGCTGGATGCACCGGCTGAGTCCGGGCGACGTCGTGGAAACCGGCCACCCCCGAAGCGGGTTCGCCCCGGTGCACACCGCCCGCCACCACCTGCTCGTCGCCGCCGGGATCGGCATCACACCGATCCTCTCGCACTTCAGAGCCGCCGAGGCCTGGCAGCGCTCCGTCGAGGTGCACTACCTCTCCCGCGACGCGGCCCACGCCGACGAGCTCCCCGGCGCGCACATCACCGACTCCCGCACCGAGTTCTGGCGCGTCCTCGACCTCACCGATCAGCCCCTGGGCGCGCACCTCTACGTCTGCGGCCCGACGCCGTTCATGGACGAGGTCACCGCCCGGGCCCGCGACGTCGGCTGGCCCTCCGCCCGCGTGCACGTGGAGCACTTCGGAAACACCCCGGCCACCGGCGAACCCTTCACCGCCCACCTGCGCCGCAGCGGCACAACCCTCCAGGTCGGGGAGGGCGAAACCCTCCTGGACGCCCTGGAGTCGGCGGACATCACCGTCCCCCGCCGCTGCCGCAGGGGAGTCTGCGGCGAGTGCGTCACCGCCTACACCGCAGGCGACCCCGTCCACAACGACCTCTACCTGCAGCAATCCCAGCACACCACCCACATCACCCCCTGCGTCTCCAGGGCCCGGACAACCCTCACCCTCGACCTGTAACCCGAACCCCAAGACACCCCGTCACCGTTCCCGGACTTCCGCTGAAGTCCTGCCCCCCGGTTTCCACTGAAGTCGGGGACAGGACTTCCACTGAAATCGGAAAACCCGGTGGGGGACGGGGG
>NZ_SMLA01000086.1:0-13843 GCF_004349225.1 Saccharopolyspora karakumensis | reverse complement strand
CACGGCAACCCCAATGTCCTGACCCCGGACGTCCCGTCTTCCCGCCTGTCACAGGCCACGACGGCCCAGCACGCTGCGGTGGAAGTGGAGAAATGGACCGGTCCCGTACCGGAGCTCGTGGTCGACACAGGCCCGGAATTGGCACCGGACTCCGGCGTGCGGCCCCACTAGCATTAGCGGATCCGTCCCACATCGGAAGACGTCGAGGCTAGTACTTCTGTCTTAGACCGCTCTGGTGGGTTGCGGTGACGCTGTGCCGGGCGCCCGATTGTCATCGGTTCGATGATCAAACTGCGTGGCTGGCAAGGTGATTTGGCCGCAACCCGGCTTAGTTCGGGACGCCCGTCTCGTGGTGATGGTCCGGCTCCCTTGCCCAGTTGCTCGCGAAGGTAGCGGCGCCCGGCCCACGAAGGCCCGGCGGCCGTAGGTCGGGAGCACTGCGATTGCGGTAGCGCTGGTGTCCCGGACCGCCTGGCCCAACAGGTGCTGCAGCCAGTGCGGGCTCTCGTGGTTGGTGTGCTCGGCGATGGTCCAGCAGTTCTTCCGTTCCAACGGCGCGACCAGCTCGATCAGCAGTTCGCGCGCCGGCCACGGGCGTCCCGCGCGAACTGGGTCGCCGTCCTGCTCGGACGGCGACTCGAACTCTCAGGAGCCGCGTTGCCTGCCGCTTGCCAGGGCCACGGTCTCGGCGTTCCAGACAAGCACTGAAGCATCCACGCGGTGGCCGCCGCACGCCCACCGTCATCAGAGGTCGGCAACAGCTCTGTGTGCTAGCACACGGGCATCCAGTTAATGCGTACTTTTGTTCGCACTAGTGTGTACCGTTGTTCGCAGTGGTCGGATCGACGTGGATTCCGACCTGGATCGCTTCCCCCCAAACGCACCGACGAGAGGGGCGATCACCTGCCGTCGCCGTGCCAGCCGCACGCGCGGACAAGACCGCCGACTCACTCCCCGGGAGATCTCCATGCCCATCGCTCTGCTGGCCCTGGCCATCGCCTCATTCGGAATCGGAACAGCCGAGTTCGTGATGATGGGGCTGCTACCCGAAGCGGCGGCCAACCTGCACGTGTCGATCCCCGCCGCCGGCGGATACATCTCGATGTACGCGCTCGGCGTCGTCATCGGCGCACCGGTGCTGACCCTGCTCGGCTTGAGGGCCCGCCGAAAAACGATGCTGCTCTCCTTGCTGGTGCTGTTCATCGTCGGCAACCTGTTCTCCGCGTTCGCGGTGAACCACGAGACGCTGCTGGTGGCCCGGTTCGTCACCGGGCTGCCGCACGGCGCGTTCTACGGCATGGCCGCGGTGGTGGCGGCCAGCCTGGTCCCCGCCGAGCGGCGCGGGCGAGCCATCGCGACGGTGCTCCTGGGCCTGACCGTCGCCAACATCGTCGGCGTGCCGGTCGGCACCCAGCTCGGCGCCGCCTTCGGCTGGCGCTGGGCGTTCGCTGTGGTCGCCGTGATCGGCGTGATCGCGTTCGCGGCTGTGGTTGTCCTGGTGCCTCAGCAGCCCAAGCCCATCGGGGTGAGCGTGCGTGGTGAGCTGGGGGCCTTCCGGCGCCCCCAGGTGTGGCTTTCCTTCGCCGTCGTCGCGTTCGGCTTCGCTGCGATCTTCTCCTACTTCAGCTACATCAAGCCCGTTTTCACCGACGTGACCGGCTTCAGCGCCGGCGCCGTCACGCCGCTGCTGGCCGTCTTCGGCGTCGGCATGACCATCGGCACCGCGCTCGGCGGCCGGCTGGCCGACCGCTCGCCGCTGAAGACGCTGTACGTGGGCATCTCCGCGCTGGCGGTGTCGCTGGCGGTATTCGCGCTGACCGCGCAGAACCCGGTGATGGCCTCGATCATGGTCTTCGTCATCGGCGCGACCGGGTTCACCGCGATCCCGAGCATCCAGGCGCGGATCCTGGACCAGGCCAAGGAGGCTCCGGCGTTGGGTTCGGCGAGCATTCATTCGGCCTTCAACATCGCCAACTCGCTGGGCGCCTACCTCGGCGGCGTGGTGATCGCGGCCGGGTTCGGGCTGGTGTCGCCGAGCTGGGTCGGCGTACTGCTGGCGCTGGTCGGGCTGGGCTTCGCGGTGCTGTCGGGCGTGCTGGACCGCCGGCCGAAACGCAGCGAGGTCATCGCCTCGCACCAGACCGCGCCCGCGCAGGAACCCGAGCTCACCGCCTGATCCGCGTCGCGCAAGGTTTCGACACTGAACACTCGGGCCGAGGTCTTACTGGAGCACCTCGCACGCGGTCTTGTCGCACGCATCAAAATTCCGCGCTCGGAAGTCGGGCGCTTCCTTCCACGTTGGAGGTCCTCATGTCAGACCGTGAATCCATGGTGTTCGCACCGACTGGTTTCGGCTCCGTGACCGGCGTGCCGAACCTGCCTGAAGGCTTTACGGATACCTTCCGGAGTCGCTATGTCACCGTGGATGGGCTGCGGCTACATGCGGTGACCGGCGGGCAGGGCCCGGGACTCCTCCTACTTGGGGGATGGCCTCAAAGCTGGTATGCCTGGCGTTTCGTCATGCCAACCCTCGCTCGTGATTTTACCGTGATTGCGGTTGATCCCCGCGGGACAGGGCTGTCGGACAAGCCCGCGGATGGCTATGACTCCGCGACTCTCGCTACCGATCTGGTCCGGATGATGGAAGAGTTGGGGTGCCCCAGATTCGCGATGGTGGGCCATGATGTCGGCATGTGGACCGGCTATGCGATGGCGGTGGATCACCCGGGACGGATAGAGCGACTCGCGGTCGCCGAGGCGATCATCCCGGGCGTGTCCCCCTCCCCGCCGCTGGTGGACAGTCGCCGCATGAACGACTTCCTGTGGCACATCAATTTCAACCGCACCCACGACATCAACGAGCAACTTGTCCGGGGGCGGGAGGGCATCTACTTCGGTTACCAGTTCGCTACCAAGGCCGCCACACCGCGCTCCATCCCCACCTACGCCGTCAAGTACTATGTGGACGCTCTCCGCGATTTTGACGCACTGCGCGCGAGCTTCGACTACTACCGCGCAATCGACGAGATCATCGAGCAGAACGAGGTGCGCCGCAGGCATAAGCTGGCGCTTCCGGTGCTCGCGATCGCGGGCGGGTCTGCCTGCGGCGACAGTGTCGCGATCGAGATGCGCAGCGTTGCCGAAGATGTGACTAGTGTGGTGATCCCCGAGTGTGGCCACTACGTGCCGGAAGAGGCACCGGAGGCGCTCCTGGAGGCGCTTGGGCAGTTCCTCGAAACGAACAAGACCTCCTTCTGAAGCCTTGCACTGCGCCCGCGCGCCGGACCTCAGGCTGCACCTCACTGCCGGACGGCCCTCGAGCGGAGAGCTCGTCCAAGGCCCGGGTTCCGGTGGCAGGTCAGCAATCCGATTTACGCCGGTACCACTCGTTCCGGCTGATGTGTACTTGTGTCCGCACTAGTGTGTACAATTGTTCTCACTGGAAGGAGTCTGGCAGTGAGCACACGTCGCGTGCCTAACGACCCTGGACGTCCCATGCGGATCCTGGATGCTGCGCTTGAGATTGCGGCGACGGAGGGAACGCGTCGGGTGAACCACCGCAGCGTCGCGTCTCAAGCCGGTGTTCCGCTGGGATCGGTGACGTACTACTTTCCCACCGCGGATCGGCTTGTCGTCGAGATGTTCCGCCATCTGTCGACGACGCGTGTGGTCCCGATGGCTGACTTGTCGGAACCGATGACGAGATCACAGCTCGTCGATCGGATCACGTCGATCGTCGTTGGCGAGAGTCGCGTCAGCTCCTTCTACCAGACGCTGAGCTACGAGATGGTCGTCTACGGATATAGCCATCCAGATGTCGCTGCGCTTGCCAGTGAGTGGCACGACCGGTGGCGTGCAGCCTTGGCGGTGAACATGTCGCCGGATTCCGCTCGGACCGTTGTCGCGCTCATTGATGGGTGGCTGTTGCAGGACGGGGTGGAGAAGGTCCCGCTCACTGTCGAGGTGGTCCGTTCGCAGGTCGAGGCTGTGTTGGTGGGTCTTGAGGGCCCTGCTCCGGATGACAAGTCGTAACCAGAGGCCGTTCCTGCCGGGGCACCTGGCACCCCGATCACCGTGTAGGTCGCTTCCACCTTTCCGAAAAGGATGCAACCCCCATGCCCATTTCACGCTCTGGCTCGCCCGACACGATCGAGGTGCGGGGTGCACGTGTTCACAATCTCAAGAACATCGACATCTCGGTCCCGCTGAACCAGCTGGTGTCGATTGCAGGCGTGTCCGGATCGGGAAAGTCCTCGCTGGCCCTGGGGGTGCTGTACGCGGAGGGGTCCAGTCGATATCTCGAGGCCCTCTCCAGCTACACCCGTCGTCGGTTGACGCAGGCCGCCAAGCCGGCGGTGGATGCCGTCGAACACGTCCCCGCCGCGCTGGCATTGCGCCAGCGGCCCGGGGTTGCCGGTGTGCGTTCGACGTTCGGGACCTCGACCGAGCTGCTCAACGGCCTGCGGCTGATCTATTCCAGGCTCGGCTCGCACTTGTGTCCGAACGGGCACCGCCAGAAGTCCACGTTGAAGGTCGCCACCGGGGGGCGACTGACATGTCCCGAGTGCCGCGTGGTGTTCGATCCGCCTGAGGCCGAGGACTTCGCCTTCAACAGCTCCGGTGCCTGCACCAACTGCCGGGGGACCGGCTTCGTCCGAGAGATCGACAACACCACGCTCGTACCCGACGAGCGCAAATCGATCCAGGACGGAGCGGTGGCGGCGTGGGCCTCGTTCGGGTTGCTGGGCAACGCGCAGGTCGTGGAAGCACTCGGGGTGCGCGTGGACGTGCCGTTTTCGGAACTGACCGAGCACGAGCGCGACATCGTCTACAACGGACCGGCCGAGGAGCGGATGATCCCGTTCAGGTCCAAAAACGGCAAGGTCTTCGACGTCAACCTGACGTACCGGAACGCTCGCGCGGCCGTCCTCGAATCGCTGAAGAAGGCCGACTCGGAAACGAGCTTGGGGCGCATCGAGCGGTTCCTCACCACGCACGTCTGTCCGGCGTGCGAAGGAACGCGGCTGAACGATCGGGCTCGCTCCACACTGGTCGACGACCTCCCCATCGATCGGGCGGCTGGCAAGACCCTCGACGAACTGACGTCCTGGGTGACCGCTTTGCCACCTCGGATGCCGGCACCGATGGTGGGGATGGCGGAAAGCATCGTCACCGATCTGCTCGCCATCGCGCGGATGCTGAGGAGGCTCGGGCTGGGGTATCTCACCCTCGACCGAGCGTCATCGACGCTGTCGACCGGTGAGCGTCAGCGCGTGCAGCTCTCACGCGCTGTGCGCAGCCGCACCACGGGGGTTCTCTACGTTCTCGATGAGCCTTCCATCGGACTGCACCCCTCGAACATCGACGGATTGCTGGAGGTGATTCGCAGTCTCCTCGAGGACGGCAACTCCGTCATCGTCGTCGACCACGATGTCCAGGTGCTCCGCGACGCGGACTGGATGATCGAGATCGGTCCCGGCTCAGGCAAGGACGGTGGTCACGTCATCGCCTCCGGCCCGCTGTCCGCACTCTCCGGCAACCCCGACTCGCGCATCGCGCCCTTTATCGCAGCCGACGCTCCTGAACTCGTCCGCGCGCCTGCGTCCGAGGCGAGCACTTTCCAGCACGGGCGCGTGCGACTGCGCACCTCGCCGCTGCACACCGTGCACGCCCTCGACCTCGAAATCCCGAAGGGACAACTCACCGCTGTCACCGGCGTGTCCGGATCCGGCAAAAGCACGCTCGTGCTCGACAGCCTCGTACCCGCCCTACGTGCCGAGGCGAACCAGCAAAGCCGCCCTGCTCACGTGACCTCCGTCGACGCAGCCGGGATCAAGAAAGTGCACGTCGTTGACGCCTCCCCGATCGGCACGAACATCCGATCCACGATCGGCACCTACAGCAGCGTCCTCGACGAACTCCGACGCGTCTACGCCGCCCTGCCTGCGGCGAAGGAACACGGGTACAAAGCAGGCGACTTCTCCTACAACACCGGCAAACTGCGCTGCCAAGAATGCGATGGGACCGGCCAGATCTCGCTCGACGTGCAGTTCCTACCCGATGTCGACGTCGACTGCCCGAAGTGCGAGGGAACGCGGTACGCCCCCGAAACGCTGGGCATCGTTCGCACACGTGCCGACAGCGCCACCGAGGACGACGCGCTGAGCCTTCCCCAAGTGCTCGCCCTCACCGTGAACGAAGCCATCGACGCCCTCGGCGACCTCAAGAAGGTCCGCACCCGTCTGCAGCTGCTCGCCGACCTGGGGCTGGGCTACCTCACCATCGGGGAATCGACCACGGCCCTGTCCGGCGGCGAAGCGCAACGCCTCAAGCTCGCCTCCGACATCGACCGAGACCAGCACGACAGCCTCTTCGTGCTCGACGAACCCTCCATCGGCCTGCACCCGCTCGACGTCCAAGTCCTCCTGCGGGTCCTCCAACGCCTGATCGACAACGGCGCGACGGTCGTGATCATCGAACACGATCTCGACATGATCACCAACGCCGACCACATCATCGACCTCGGGCCCGGCGGGGGAGACGCAGGCGGGCAGATCGTCGCCACCGGCGCCCCCGCCCAGGTCGCCGCCAACCCCGACAGCATCACCGGCCGCTACCTCACCCGATGATCCACACACCGATCCACAAAATCCCAACGCGGCACAACGAAGGAGCAATGGCTTGACATCCCATCCGCGGAACATCGTCATCACCGGAGCCGGCAGCGGAATCGGCGCCGCCGCCGCACGCGCGTTCGCCGCGTCCGGAGACCGCGTTCACCTCGTCGACTTGTCCCAGGAACGACTTGACACCGTCGCCGCGGATCTGGACCAGGTCACCACCCACCGCATCGACGTGTCCGACGCGCACGAGGTCCGCGCCGCCATCGAGAGCATCGACGTCGAGTTCGGCTCGATTGACGTCCTGGTCAGCAACGCCGGCATCTTCGACGGCCTGGCCGGAATTCAGGAAACCACCTATGAACTGTGGGACCGGATCATCTCGGTCAACCTCACCGGCGCGTTCAACGTCATCAAGCCGGTGTCGGAGGTGATGGTCCGGCAGAAGTTCGGCCGGATCATCACCATCAGCTCGATCGCGGCGACCCGCACGCTGCCCGATGGGCTCTCCTACGACGCTTCCAAGGCGGGCTTGGAGGGGATGACTCGCCGGTTGGCTGTCGACCTCGGCGCGTACGGCATCACGGCCAATACCGTTGCTCCCGGTGTAATCAACACCTCGATCCAGGAGACATCCCATGAGCTCCTCGGCGGCATGATCCCGGATACAACCGGCGGTGACAACATCGCAGCGAATGCGAACTTCCTCGAGACCGCGGTGCCCGCGCGCCGCAGCGGTCAGCCTTCCGAGATCGCTGCGACAATTCACTTCCTGGCCAGCACCGGCGCCGCCTATATCAACGGCGAGGTCATCCATGTCGACGGAGGATGGATCGCCAGCTGACGTAGTGATCAGGGCGGTGGAAGGTTGCGGAGACGAAGTTCGCTGGCCCGGGGGCGTGGCTGAGTACCTGCAGAGACGACTTCGGAAATAGCGATCCGCCGGTTCGCGTGTGGTGTGAGCATCGCGATCCGGCGGGTCTGGCCGTGAGCCGCTGGCATCGCACGAGCCAGGGGAGCGTGTGGTCAGAGGCCGGCCTGATCTACCGCTTCTGTTTGCCTGCCCAGTCGGTGAGAGTGCGCAGGTTGGACTGTTCGGCGCGTAGCGCGGGGATGTCGGCTTGGTAGTCCGACCGCCCGAACCACTCGAACATTTTCAGGGTGTCGCGGGGCAGTCGTCGCAACAGGGCTCCGTGTGAAACTGTGGTGCGCGGCGGCGGACTGGGTCTTCGGAAGCCTCATTTCCGAAGTCCGCCCCACGACGACGAGGGCCACGCCTGAACGGCTGCATGAGGTCATTCGGGCGTTTCGTCATCGCCAACGCGACGCGTCCGGACCTCCTGCGATTGGTCAACACCGAGGCCAGCTAACACCACCGAGTGGCGGGACTACCTCTACGACGACGAGCCCATCTGTCCCGTGCCGTGGCGGAGCCTCTTCTTCACGATCACAGCCGGTGGGGGCGTGGTGTTCAGCAATGAGGCGCTCGCCCGCCCGACAGATCCGGATGAGCCGTGCGAGGTCGAGCGGCACGCGCAGTTCGTCGCCGATCTTATCGTTTGTGCTCTGACTGCCGGGCGGGTCACGCGCGAATGACTCGGTCGGTATCGATTGCTCGTGAAAGCGGAAACCACGCTGCCGGTTGACTTTCCGCCTGGACGTCGGCCGTGACCTTCGTGATGGTCTCTCGCCCCCCGACCTCGTGGTTGAAATTGTCGCCATCGCCGGCGACTTCCACGGTGCAGCCACGCCTCGCCCGGGCGGCTCTCGGCGGCGAACGTCACGAAATTGCGTTTCGCACCTGGTTCAGTCAGGGCGCTGACGAACCCCTGCCGACGCAGGTGGTAACCGGCTGACAAATCTGCCTGACCGGCCCCGATGACTGCCACTGTCGCTCGCCCAGTGTCTGCCGTTGTGTGACGCCCCACTAGTTCGAGG
Source organism: Saccharopolyspora karakumensis (assembly GCF_004349225.1). NCBI lineage: Bacteria > Bacillati > Actinomycetota > Actinomycetes > Pseudonocardiales > Pseudonocardiaceae > Saccharopolyspora > Saccharopolyspora karakumensis. The sequence continues at coordinate 5,285 of NZ_SMLA01000086.1, read as the reverse complement.
CCAGCAGGGTTGCGGCGAGGACACCCGTGACGATGAGGACGACGTTGACCGGCAGGCTCCGGTTGTCCTTGTGAACGATGTGCACCCTCACGGCGAGGACCTGCACGATCGTGAGTCCGACAGCGGCGGCGAAGGACACCCACATCGCCCATTCCCAGCCGCTGATGGTGTGGGCGAGGACGTTGGGAAGAATGAGGCCGACGGCTCCGACGATCTCGGCCCATGCGGCGAGGTACATCGGCGTTTTGCCGACGCTGGGTGCCAGGGGCATCTTCTGGGAGAGCTGCTCCCACGGTGTGAAGGCCTTGCCGGCTCCGGCGAAGAGGTTGAATGCGGCCAGCAGGCCGGTGGCGATCCAGGTGGCGATGCTCATGTGCGTTCTCCTTTTTCGTGGTGTTGGGTTCAGCGTCCGCCGCGGGCTTGGCGCATGAGGTCGGTGTCGAGGTCGACGTCGGTTGCACTGCGGTGGGCGCGGGTGGCGTTGCCGCCGAACGTGTGTTGATAGCTGTCCCAGCCGCCGTCGGCGATGTGGTGGCCGACGCCGCTTGTCATGAGCGCCGCCAGTTCGCCGGCGGCTCGGTCGATCCGCTTGGAAGTCTCTGGGGTGCCCCAGTCTTCGGGAGCGGCGAACAGCGAGGTCGGGGCCGGTATGGCGCGCAGGAACGCGAACAGCGGCCGCAGGTGATCATCGACGACCATCGCGTGCCTGCTGCTGCCCGCGGTCGCGGCGAGCAGGACAGGCTTGGCGATGAGCAGGTCGTTGTCGAGCAGGTCGACGAACGACTTGAACAGACCGCTGATCGAGGCTTTGTAGACGGGTGTGGAGACGATGAGTCCGTCCGCCGTGGCCAGTTTCTCGATTGCCTCCTGCACGGAGCTGGTGGGCAGTCCGCTGACGAGGCTTTGCACGGTCTCCGTCGCGAGCGGAGCGAGCTCGATCACTTGTGCCGACGCGTCGCGGCCGGAGATGCCGAGCTGTTCGACGACAGCTTGGGCAGCTCGGTCGGCGAGCATGCGGGTCGTGGACGGGTCGCTGGTGCCGGCGCTGACCGCGACGAGCTGGAGCGGGGTTTCTTCGTGGGTCATGCGAACCTCGGCATGGATGCTGGGTTGGCTGGGTCGCTGTCGAGATACGGCAGCGGCCCAGCGGTGTTGTCGCCGCTGTTGGGGCGGGGACGTGCTTGCCTGGGGTCCTCGTTTCCGTATGCGGCCTTGACTAGGGAGGTGTGCGTCGGGGCGTCGGGGACGTCCGGTGCTCGGCGTGCGTTCATCTCCTTGCGCAGGACGGGGACGACTTCGGTGGCGAGCAACTCGACTTGTTCGAGGGCGATGTCGACGGGCATGGAGCCGATGTCGATCGCCCACAGCTGCCGCTGGTAGTCGCCGAAACCTTCCTGGAAGGTGAGGGTCTTTTCGATGACCTCTTGCGGCGAACCCACCGACAGAGGCGTTGCCTGAGTGGCTTGTTCGAGGCTCGTCCCGCGGAACATCGGATAGTGCTCGAAGTACGGGCGGAATCGTTCGTAGGCGTCCTGCGATTTGGCCGCGATGAACGCTTGCCCGCCCAGTCCGACGATCGCGTCCTGCGCGCGGCCGTGCCCGTGGTGCTCGAACCGCTGCCGGTAGAAGTCCACGAGGGGTTTGAAGTGGAAGTTCGGCGCGAGGATGTGGTTGGCGAAGTACCCGTTGCCGTAGTAGGCGGCCTGCTCTGCGATCTCCGGCGTGCGGATGGCGCCGTGCCAGACGAACGGCGGAACCCCGTCCAGTGGCCGGGGGGTGGCGGTGAAGCCCTGCAGGGGCGTGCGGTATTTGCCCTTCCAATCCACGACGTCCTCGCGCCACAGCCGGTGCAGCAGGTTGTAGTTCTCCAGCGCCAGTGGCACGCCATCGCGGATGTTCTGACCGAACCAGGGATACACCGGAATCGTGTTGCCCCGGCCGAGCATGATGTCCAGGCGGCCCTTCGCGAGGTGCTGGACGAACGCGTAGTCCTCGGCGATCTTGACCGGGTCGTTCGTGGTGATCAAGGTGACCGAGGTGGACAGGAGAATCTGCTTCGTCTCGGCCGCGAGATACGACAGCATCGTCGGCGGGCTGGAGGCCACGAACGGCGGGTTGTGGTGCTCACCAAAGGCGAAAACATCGAGCCCGGCCTGGTCTGCGGCTTTCGCGACGCGGATCGTGTCTTGAATGCGCTGGGCTTCCGAGCGCGGAATGCCGGTCGTGGGGTCGGGCGCGATGTCGCCGACACCGAAGATGCCGAACTGCATGACACACGGGTCCTTTCGCGTAGTGCTGATGCGAAGGGACCGTGCGGGTGCATGCGAGCCGGAGCGCGCGGTCTCTTGACAGAGAAGGGGATTGAGAGTCTTACGGTGTGAGTCCGAGATGACGACGTAGCGTGACGGTGAGGTCGTCGACGTGTGCGAGCTGCTCTGGCGAGAGCGCGTCGAGGAACAGTTCGCGTACCGCGCGCAGGTGCGGCACGGAAGCAGACCGGAACGCCTTCTCCCCAGTCTCCGTGATGCTCACCTCCACACCGTGCACGTCGTTAGCACAGGAATTGCGTTCTATGAGGCCACGCTTGGCCATCCGCCCCAGATGGTGAGAGAGTCGGCTGCGCTCCCACCCGATCTGCGTGGCCAACTCCGAGGGCCGCACGCTCTTCGGCTCCGATTCACTCAGCGCTAGCAGCACTTGGTAATCGCCCGAGGACAACGACGTGTCAGCCTGCAGGCGGCTGCCCAGACGGGTGCGCAACACCTCAGCGGTCTCGATGTAGTTCCGCCACACGCGCAACTGCTCACGCGTCGGCAGCACACGACGCCTGTCTGAAGTCATTCGCACCTCCCTTAGTTGACACGTCAACTCTACGACCTCGGGATTGACGTGTCAATCTCGGGCGCTAGAGAATCTGCTGCCCGTGATGACAGTGCGGATCAACGTAGATGGCCCAGCCTCGTTACCTCGACGAAGCCGTCAGCGGCTTCAGAGCACGTGTTCTTCGCGCGGTTGGCTGCCTCGGACATCCGAAGCTGCAAACAGTGCCGAAGAGGTGACTTGATTCCTTGGGTGTGCGACACGACCCGTATCCAGCTGGGAGAGCAAGATTCGTTAGATGGCCTCGCCACTTCGGTGCACTCGGGTCTACGCCGGTCAAAAACGGAGGGGCGATCGCGCGGTAGGCGAATCCTTGGCAGCAGCTCGATACCGCTGGTTTTAGGCCTGTCGGGCGTACTGCGTGTTGCTGCCCGCGCACCTGAGGTTGCCAACCGGCCTGGTTACGTTCTAAGCACTGGCCGTGAGCCGGGTAGTCGTGTCTCGGTCGCGATCTGGGATGAAGATGGGGTGAGTTGAATGCGTGTCGCGCTGGCGCAGACCGACTGTCGGCTGGGCGAGGTTGAGACGAACTTGCGCGAAGCGGACCACATGGTCAAGGAGGCGGCTGCGCAGGACGCGCAGCTGGTGGTGTTCCCGGAGCTGAGTCTGCACGGCTACGCGTTGGGCTCGCTGGCCGATGACCGCTCGATTCCGGGTAGCGATCCCCGGCTGGCGCAACTGTCCGAGCACGGTCCCGATGTCCTGGTCGGCCTGCACGAGGATGCTCGCCTGCGCCGGTACAACTCGGCCGCCTATCTCTCGCAGGGCGCTCTGGTGCACACGCACCGCAAGCTCTACCTGCCGAACTACCTGGCGTGGGAGGAGCGCAAGCACGCCAGTCCCGGGCAGGGCCTGCGCGCGTTCGAAACGCGCTGGGCCCGGATGGCCACGTTGATCTGCAACGACGCGTGGCAGCCGGTGCTTCCGTGGCTGGCTGCTCAGGACGGGGCGGAGATCCTGCTCGTCCCCACCAACAGTGCGGCGGGGTTGGTTCCGGGTTCGGTGGACACCCAGGGCTACTGGCGGGACCTGCTGCTGTTCATCGCCCGCATGCAGCAATGCTTCGTGGTGTTCGTGAACCGAGTCGGCAACGAGGTAGGGGCGTCGTTCTGGGGCAGTTCGCGGATCTTGGATCCGTGGGGCAACGTCGTCGCCGAGGCGCCTGAGTGGGAGCAATCGCTGACCGTGGTCGACATCGATATCGACGCCGTCCGCCGGCGGCGCCGAGAGATGCCCCTGTTGCAGGAATCGCGACTGGGCCTGGTAGCCCGCGAGGTCAGCCGACTGATCGAGGAGGGTGCGGACTCCTGACGATCGCCTGGCCGCTCAATTCCTGGCGGTCCGGTGGGCCCGAGAGTGGGGGCTTGAGGAACATCCGTGTCGGATCGTGCGCTAAGCGTTGTCCTGGTTTGTCGTCGCGTTGACCTGCGGTGACGCGGTGCTGGAGTCTTCCAAGGTCGTTTGTTGTCGATCTTGGAAAGGGCTGTTGTGGCAGTCGAGTTCCTGTCGGATGACCAGGGCCGTGCGTACGGGGCGTTCCCCGAGTCGCTGCCTCGGGGTGAACTGGAGCGGTACTTCTTCCTGGATGACGCGGACCGGGAGTTGGTGCGGGGCAAGCGTCGGCCGCACAACCGGCTTGGTTTCGCGATCCAGCTGACCAGCGTCCGCTACCTCGGACGGTTCATGCCGGATCCGCGGCAGGTTCCGGTGGAGGTCCGAGTATCTGGCCGAGCAGTTGGAGATCTCCGATCCGTCGTGTTTGAAGGACTACGGCGAGCGGGACGGAACCGCGCGTACCCACGCCGGGGAGATCCAGGACGCCGAGGGCTGGCGGGACTTCACCGAGGTCGCCAGCGAACTGAGTGATTGGCTTGACGCCCGAGCGTGGATTACCGGTGACGGGCCGAAAGCGCTGTTCGATGCCGCGGTGGGCTGGCTGCGCGAGCGAAAAGTGCTGCTGCCGGGCGTGACAGGCTGGCGCGGCTGGTGGGTTCGTGTCGGGAGGCGGCGAGTCAGCGATTGTGGAAGACGCTGCAAGATCTTCTCGACGACGACCAGCGCGCCGCGCTCGATGAGCTGCTGGAGGTGCCCGGAGGAGAACCGGACCTCGCGGCTGGATCAGCTGCGCCGCCCGCCGACGCGGGTGTCGGGCCCGGCGATGGTTGACGCCTTGCAGCGGGCCGCGGAGATCCTGGGGTTGGGGTTCGCCGAGGTCGACACCGAGGTCGTGCCGCCCCGTCGGCTCGCGGAGCTATCGCGCTACGGGGTGCAGGGCTGGTGTGATGTCCGGGGAGGTTGTCCCGGTCGTGGTGTGTGAGTTGGTTTGTTCTGCAGACAGGTGAAGGCCTCTGGTTGTGAAGTGGAGCTGTCTAGGAACCGCTTCATCAACCGGAGGCCTTCGTGTC
>NZ_SMLA01000085.1:0-15657 GCF_004349225.1 Saccharopolyspora karakumensis | reverse complement strand
GGGCGCCGCTTCCCGGGCGGGGAGTTCGTCATCGAGCCGTGGCGCGCGTGGCTGGTCGCGGATGTCGCGTTGGACGAGCCCGGCGGGACGGTGGCGCACCCCCTGTTCGTCTGGATGGCCGCCACCTGTGCGATGGGGTTGAGCTGGGACGAGCTGTTCGCGTGGTTCGGCTCGACGGCGGCGGACGGCCCCATGTTCGGTGAGCACGAGACGTCCATCCACCGGCCGCTGGTGGTCGGGGGGACCTACGCGGTCAGCGGCGGGATCACCTCCGCGGCCCGGAAGTCCGGGCGGACCGCAGGTGCGTTCGACCTCGTCGGGTACGAGCTCGAACTGCGCGACAAGGCCGACGGGGTGCACGTTGCGACCTGCTGGAACTCGATCGTCTTCCCGCGGAGGGGCTGATGGAGGTCACTGTCGGTGCGCGGTTGCCCGAATGGCGGGTGTCCGCGGTCAGCGCCGAGAAGATGAAGACCACGGCGGCCTTGCTGGCCGACCCCAATCCGATCCACTGGGACGCCGAGGTCGTCCGGGTCCTCGGCATGGGTGAGCGCCCGATCAACCAGGGCCCGCTGAACATGGCTTACGTGCTCAACATGCTGGCCGCCTGGAGCGGCGGGCACGACCGTTTGCGCCGATTCCGAGTGCGCTTCCGCGGCAACGTCTTCGCCGGGGACGAGCTCAGCGCGGGCGGTGTGGTCACCGGTGTGCGCGCAGAAGCAGGAATCACCTTGGCGGACTGCGACGTCTCGCTCGACGTGGCGGGCGGGGCAACGGTCCTCAGCGGTACCGCCACCGTCGTAGTCGGGCCGGCGAACGAGGAGATCACGTGACACGGCACGACGAGCTGGAGTTCCAGCTGACCTACGGCGACTGCGACACGGTGGGGATCGCGTTCTTCGCCATCTACTACCGCTGGATGGAGCGGGCCTACACCTCGTGGATGTCCTCGCACGGCCTCCGAAGCGGGGAGCTGCCCGATCAGCTGGGCATCATCACCGTGGGCGTCAGTTCCGGTGCGTCCTACCTGCGGCCGGCGAAGGTGCTGGACCGGCTCACCTGCCACCTGGTCCTCGATCACATCGGTACCACCTCGTACTCCGTGGGCTACGAGTTCACCAGGGATGGGGAGCTGATCACCCGGGGACGCATGGCCTACGTGTGCCGCGGACTCGACTGGTCCAAGACCCAGGTCCCAAACGCGCTGCGTCGAGTCTTGGAATCCCTGCCCGGCCCGCACTTCTCCGTCCCCGCAGGAGGCTGACATGGCGCGAGAACTCCCGACGGGCGATATCGCGGCGACGGTGCGCGCCCAGACCACGGTCGATCACCCCGGGCAGGACGACGTCGAGGCCCACCTCGCGATGCTGCGGGACATGCGGGATCGGGAGGCGATCCGGGATCTCGCCGTGCTGTACACCCGCGCGGTCGACGACTACGACCTGGAAGCGCTCCTGGACATGTTCACAGCGGACGGTGTGTTCGAGCGGCGGGGCAAGGCGGCCGCCGGTCGCGACGCGCTCCGCGCGGCCTACACCGAGGCGATGCGAGCCAACCGATCGATGGTGCACACCCCGGACTCCCACGTGGTCCAGCTGCTTCCCGGCCGGCGGGCGGTGGGATGGGCGGCGGGCCACGCCGAGCTCGTGATGGATTCCAGTACGGTGCTGGCCGCGTTCCGGTACGAGGATGAATACCGCTGCGCGGACGACCGCTGGCTCTTCGCGCGCCGGTCGCTGACCTTCAAGTACGCCCTCCCGGCAGACCAGCTCGTCGACGGACTCGGCAGGGCGGAGCGGATGCGGTGGCCCGGTGGTCGCGCCACCGCCGCGGACTACCCGGAAAACCTGTCCACCTGGGCCGAGTTCCACAGCTGACGCGGCACTCCCCGCGGACTCCGGGACGCAGCACCGCGCTGAGCGCGGTAAATCCAGAGAGGAGCATCTCGTGCAAGGACGGATGACAGGCAAGGTCGCTTTCATCACCGGTGCGGCACGGGGGCAGGGGCGCAGCCACGCTGTGCGCCTGGCCTCCGAGGGGGCCGACATCATCGCCGTCGACATCTGCGAGGACATCCGCACCGTCACGCCCTTCTACTCGCTGGCCACGGAAGACGACCTCGCCGAAACGGCGAAGGAGGTCAAGGCGCTCGGCCGCCGGGTTGTCGCCACGAAGGCCGACGTCCGAGACCTCGGTGCGCTCCAGAAGGCCTTCGACCACGGCGTCGCCGAGCTCGGACCGGTGCACACTGTCGTGGCCAACGCCGGGATCGCGACGGCGTTCCGCAAGACCTGGGAGCTGACAGCCGACGAGTGGCGGGACATGATCGACGTCAACCTCACCGGCGTCCACCACACGGCGACCGCGGCGATTCCGAGCATGATCGAAGCGGGCAACGGCGGGTCGATCGTGTTCACCAGCTCCATCGGCGGATTCAAGGGAGTCCAGAACGTGGGGCACTACGTGGCGGCCAAGCACGGCATCGTGGGGCTGATGCGCACACTCGCCAACGAGCTGGCGCCGCACCACATCCGCGTGAACACCGTGCACCCGACCAACGTCAACACGACGATGATCCAGAATCCGGGGGTCTACGGACTGTTCGCGCCGGAGGATCCCGAACCGAGTCAGGAGAAGTCGATTCCCGGATTCATGGCGATGAATTCCATGCCCGTCCCGTGGGTGGAACCGGAAGACATCAGCAACGCCGTGCTGTACCTCGCCTCCGACGAGGCGCGCTACGTCACCGGGGCCACCCTTCCCGTGGACGCGGGGGCCTACGTCAAGTAAGGGGCGCGACTCGTGCAGCGCCGACGAGAGACGATCGGGGAGTTCGGCTCATGACCGACCAGCACGCAGGTTCCTACGACGTGGTTGTGCTCGGCACCGGGGCGGCGGGATTGGTCGCCGCCCTGGTGGCGGCCCAGTCCGGCGCTCGCGTGGGCCTGTTCGAGAAGGGCGACCTCGTGGGCGGGACGACCGCGTTGTCCAGCGGGGTGGCATGGATCCCGGCCAATCCGCGCGCGGCGGAGGCCGGGGTCGCGGACTCGGAGGAACAGGGACTCGGATACTTGGAGTCCTTGTCGCACGGCAAAATTCTTCCCGAGCTCGCCGAAGCGTTCGTGCGCACCGGACCGGAGCTCGTGGAGTGGCTGGACTCGTCGACCCCGCTGAAGCTCCGCCTCGTACCCGGGTTCCCGGACTACCACCCGGAGAACCCGGGCGGGAAGTCCGGAGGGGGCCGGTCGCTGGAGCCCGAGCTGTTCTCCTTCGACCGCCTTCCAGGTTGGAACGATCGCATCGTCGGGGTCACGCGACCGATGCTGGTTGCGGAGACACCGATCGGCGGGGGCACCGGCGTGCTGGACCGGGAGGTGGAACGGCAGCGGCACGAGCGCAAGCTCGAAGGTCTTGGCCGCGCGATGGTCGGGGCGTTGCTCCGGGGGTGTCTCGACCACGGGGTCTCGCCGGTGGTCGGGGCGCAAGCGCGGGAGCTGATGTTCGAGCACGGGCGCGTCAGCGGCGTCCGGTTCGAGGGGCCGGGCAGCCCAGCGGAGGTGCGCGCTGGATCGGTGGTCATCGCCACCGGTGGCTTCGAGTCCGATCCGGAGCTGGTGCGGGACTTCCTGCGCGGCCCGATGAGGATGCCGCCCGGGGTGCCGACCAACAGCGGCGACGGCCTGCGCATGGCCATGCAGGCCGGCGCGATGCTGGGCAACATGAGTGAGGCGTGGTGGGTTCCGGTCGTCGAGTTGCCGGAAAGGCATCCCGACGGGCGTCCGGTGGTGAGCCTCGTGCTGCGCGAGCGCACGCTTCCCCGGTCCATCATGGTGAACTCCAGTGGCTTGCGCTTCACCAACGAGGCCGCGAACTACAACGCGCTCGGTGGTGCGTTCCACCAGTTCGATCCCACGCGGTTCGACTACGTCAACCAGCCGTGCTGGCTGGTGTTCGACCACGAGTACGTCCGCTGCTACGGCGGATTCGGCGCGCCGCCGGGAGGCCCCGCACCGGACTGGATCGTCCGAGCCCCGAGCCTGGCCGAACTGGCCGAGCGAGTCGGCATCGATGCTGAGGGGCTCACGGGGACGGTTCGGCGCTGGAACCGCCTGGCCGCTTCGGGGCGGGACGTCGACTTCGGCCGGGGCGAGAGCGCGTACGACGGGTGGTGCGGCGACCGCGCCGCGTACCCAGGCCCTTCGGCGACGCTGGGCCCGGTGGACGCGGCGCCCTATTACGCCGTGCCGATCGTTGCCAGCGCGCTGGGCACCAAGGGAGGGCCGCGCACCACTGTGGACGGTGAGGTTCTCGACGTCCGCGGCTCGGTGATTCCCGGCCTGTTCGCGGCGGGCAACGCGATGGCCGGACCGACGGGAATGGTCTACGGCGGAGCGGGCGGAACGCTCGGGCCCGCGCTCGTGTTCGGTTATCGCGCGGGCGGGCGGGCCGTTGAGGAGGCCGGTCGACGACCGGTGCGCAGGCACGAATCAGGGGAGGGAACATGGGAAAGTTCGACGGCAAAGTCGCTGTGATCACAGGTGCGGCCAGGGGCCAGGGGCGTTCGCACGCACTGGCTTTTGCCCGCGAGGGCGCCGACATCGCCATATGCGACATCGCCGCGCAACTGGACAGCGTGCCCTATCCGATGTCGACGCGAAGCGACCTGGACGAGACCGCGCGGTTGGTCACCGGCCTGGGCAGGCGTTGCAGGGCCGAGACCGTCGACGTGCGCGATCCCGAGCAGGTCACCGCGTTCGTCGAGCAGGTCCGCGCGGATCTGGGCCGGATCGATTTCTGCCTGGCCAACGCGGGCATCTTCACGTTCTCGACGATCGCGGACATGGACGATCGGATGTGGTCGGAGATGGTGGACACGAACCTCACCGGGGCCTTCCACACGTTGCGGGCCGTCCTGCCCGTCATGACCGAGCAGGGGGCCGGGCGCATCGTGGCCACCTCGTCGATGGCGGGGAAAATGGGCTACCCGAACGTCGGTCACTACTCCGCGACCAAGTGGGGGCTGATCGGCTTGGTCAAGTCGCTAGCCCAGGAGGTCGCTTCGCTGGGCATCACGGTCAACGCTGTCTGCCCCACCGGTGTCGACACCACGATGATCCAGAACGAGGCGGCGTACAAGCTGTTCATGCCCGATGTCGAGCACCCCACGCGAGAGGAGGTCGCCCCCTTGTTCCAAGGTGTCAACGCGATGCCTGTGCCGTGGGTCGAATCGGCCGATGTTTCGGCCGCGATGGTCTTCCTGTGCTCGGACGAGGCGCGCTACATCACCGGCGAGACGATCGCGGTCGCCGCGGGCGCGAATGCCGCCAACGCGGGCTGAGCCCGCCAACTGCGCGGGATCGCGCGGACATTCCGGGATCACTTGACGCCGAAAATCAATGATAATAATTACGGTCAAATGTCTGGATGGAGAGGTGCGGTCATGGGAGTCAGCCCGGGAGCACGTCCGGCGGAGCCGGTGATCGTCGTGGGAGCCGGCCTGTCGGGCATCGCGACGGCGCTCGGGGCCGCCCTGCACGGGCGAAGCGTGGTGATCTTCGAATCAGCCGATCAGGTCGGCGGTGCCGCTGCCTTCTCCGGCGGTCAGGTCTGGTGCGGGGCGAACCCCGTCGCGGAGCGGGAGGGCATCGAGGATTCGCTGGAACTCACCGAACGCTACGTGCGCGCGATCGCGCGCGCTGCGCCTGAGGTCCTGGACGAGCGGGCGATGCTGCGCTGGATCACCACGGCGCCCAAGGCGATCCAGCACTGGGAGGACGTCGGCGCGATCCGCTGGAAGGTGATTCCCCAGCTCGCCGACTACCACGACGAAGCCGATGGCGCTCTGCCCGTGGGGCGGTACCTCACGAACGAACTGGTCGACGGCAGCGCGCTGGGCGAGTGGCGGCAGCACCTCCGGGTGAGCCCGTACTTCCCGGTGGGCACGACTTACGACGACATGCTGATCAAGGGCCGGCGGGCGGCCTACGTCGACGATTCCGTCGAGGACGAGGAGGTCGCCACGCACGCCGGCGTTCCGGCGTTCGGGGTCGCCGACGGCGTGCGGAAGACGGGACGGCACCGCGGCGACGACCCGCTGACCTTCGGCACCGGCGTCGTGGCGAGCTTCCTGGCGAGGTTGCTGAAGGAGCAGCACGTGGACATCCGCACGTCCCACCCGGTGACCGAGCTGCTCCACGAGGACGGCAGAGTGGTCGGTGTCCGCGCCGACGGTCCCGACGGGCCGGCGGAGGTGCGCGGCCCGGTCGTGCTGGCGACCAGCACCTACGACTGGGATCCCGACCTGGTGCGCGAGATGGTGGGGATCGAGCCCGAGGACTTCGGCAGCGTTGCGCCCGAGAGCCTGCGCGGCGACGGCATCAAGCTGGCCCGGTCGGTCGGCGGAGCGGTCGCCAGGATCCCTGCGACGAGCGTGCCGATGTTGCCCGGCTGGCGTTCGCAGGTCGGGACCGGCTACGGATACGGCCCCGAGTACGCGATGCCGCACTCGATGATCGTTGATGCGAGAGGCCAGCGGTTCTGCAACGACTCGTACTGGGTCGACATCGTCGCGAAGACGCTGGACCCCGACGACCGGCACCTGCCCTTCTTCCTGGTTTGGGACGACCAGCACCGGCAGAAGTACGGTCTCGCGGCGACCCCGCCCGGCGGCACGTATCCGGAGGGGTGGGTCACCTCGCGGCCGACGCTGCACGAGCTGGGGCAGGCGCTGGGCATCGATGCCGAGCGGTTCGAGTCGACCGTCGCGCACTTCAACGAGAACGCCGCGCGAGGCGAGGATCCGGACTTCGGCAGGGGAACTGTCACCTACGTGAACCGCTTCGCCGGAGACCCCGGCAACAAGCCGAGCCCGGTGCTCGGCGAGCTGGTCAAGCCGCCGTTCCACGGGCTGCGGCTGAAGTTCGTCGGGACGGGCATCGGATCGAGCGGTGTGCACATCGACGGGGACGGTCACGTCCTCGACACCGGCGGCGAGGTGATCGACGGCCTCTTCGCGGTGGGTTCGTGCGCGGCGCTGACCACCACTGGTTCTGGCTACAACAGCGGATTCGCGCTCGGTCGCGGTGTCACCCTCGCCTACCTCGTGTCGAACGCACTCGGCGGCGCGCCAACGCCGTAGCCGCGCGTGGTCGACCAGCTGGTACCGGGTCAGGGAGGGAAGACGAGATGACGGGACCGCGGGCGCGCGGGGGGTCGCGGACGATAGGGGAGTGGCTGGGCGAAGCCGCCCAGCGCGCCCCTTCGGCATCAGTTCTGGTGGCGGGGCAGTGGACCGGATACCAGGAGCTCGACGAGGTCAGCGGTCGGGTGGCGGGCGGTTTCGCTGCAATCGGACTCCGTCGAGGGGATCGCGTGTGCGTGCTGATGCGCAGCAGCGTCGCGTGTCTGGAGGTGTGGTTCGGTCTCGCGAAATCCGGTCTCGTCGAGGTTCCGCTCAACGTCGCCAGCGGCTCCTACCTGCTGCGTTACTTCCTCGAACACGCTGGTGCCAAGGCGATCGTCTGCGACGCGGAGTTCGAATCGCGGGTGCGGGAGTGCGTGGCCGGTGTCGACTCCCTGGTGCATCTGATCGTCCACCGCGAGGACGGGGACGAGCACTGCGGTGGGGGAAGCGAGCTGGACCCGGCCGGCCTCGTCCGGCACCGATTGCCCGCTCTCGCCGATCAGCCCCTGGGTGATCTGGGACCGGTCGATCCCACGGACACCGCGGTGATCCTCTACACCTCGGGCACGACCGGGCCTCCGAAGGGCGCGCTGCTCAGCCACCGGGCCAACGTCAACCTGGCTCGCCACACGGTCGACCTGCTGGGTTACACGGAGGAGGACCGGCTGTACAGCGTGTTCCCCTTGTTCCACAGCAATGCCCGGTACTGCAGCGTCATGGCCGCGATCGAAGCGGGAGCCGACCTCGTGCTGGACCGGACGTTCTCCGCGAGCCGGTTCTGGGACCGCTGCAGGGAGCACGGCGTGACGGCCTTCAACTACCAGGGCGCGATGATGAGCATCCTCCACAAACGACCACCTCGCGCGGACGACGCCGACAACCCGGTGCGGCTCGGCTTCGGCGCGCCCTGCCCACCGGAGATCTTCGCCTCGTTCGAGCGCCGTTTCGCCGTGCGGCTCACGGAGATCTACGGCAGCACCGAGGTCTCCATCGTCACCGACATGCCGCCGCACCGGCGAAAGATCGGTACGGCGGGTTCCGCCTCGGCGAACTACGAGGTGGCCGTCGTCGACGAACGCGACGAACCGCTGCCGCCCGGGGCAGCGGGTGAGATCGTCGCGCGCCCGGTGGAACCGGGGTGGATGTTCGACGGCTACCACGCGATGCCGGAGGCGACCGCGAAGAGCTGGCGGAACCTGTGGTTCCACACCGGCGATCGCGGACGGCTCGACGAGGACGGGTACTTGACCTTCCTCGACCGGATCAAGGACACCGTCCGCCGTCGCGGCGAGAACATCTCTTCGTGGGAGGTCGAGCGGGTGGTGTCCGACCACCCGGCGGTGGCCCAGGCCGCTGCGTACGGAGTCCCCTCGGAGGTGTCCGAGGAGGATGTGATGGTGGCGGTCGTGCTCGCACCGGGGCGATCGCTGGCCCCTGCCGAGCTGATCGCGCATTGCTCGGGTTCGCTGACCTCCTTCGCGCTCCCGCGGTACGTGCGCGTGCTCCCGGAGCTGCCGATGACCCCGAGCCAGCGGGTCGAGAAGTACAAGCTGCAGGCCGAAGGCGTCACCGCGGACACCTGGGACCGGGAGGCGAATCTCGATGACTGCTGAGCTGACCCGCTTCACGCGGACCGAGCCGCACCCCGGCGTGCTGCAGCTGACCATGTCCCGGCCGGAGAAGCTCAACGCGATGGACCAGGCGTGGTTCCGCGAGCTCCGCGAGGTGATGGACGGGCTCGGCGAGGAGGGCGATGGGATCCGCGCCGTGATCATCACGGGCGCCGGCCGTGCGTTCTCCGCCGGCGGGGACATCGACATGTTCGCCGGGCTGGACGGCGACGTGCATCGGACCCGTCCGCACCTGCGACGGGTGTACGACGCGTTCCACGCGGTGGAGCGATGCGCGCTTCCGGTCATCGCCGCGGTCAACGGGCTGGCTTACGGCGGCGGCACCGAACTCGCCCTGGCCTGCGACGTGGTGTTGGCGGGACGGTCCGCCAGGTTCGCCTTCAAGGAACCGGCGGTCGGGCTCATGCCGGGCTTCGGCGTGGTGCGGGGGCCTGCGGTGATGGGCCGGCACTGGACGCGCTACCTGGCACTCAGCGGCAGGGATGTCGACGCCGAGCGAGCGGAGCGAGCGGGGGTGGTTCAGGAGGTGCACCCGGACGAGTCGTTGCTGCCCGAAGCGGTGTCGCTGGCCGCGGAGATCGCCTCCCGCCCCACTCTGGCCGTGCGGTGTGCGAAGGCGTTCATCAACCGGGACACCGACGGTGGCTTCAACGAATCGGTGGAGGCCACCGCACTGCTGTTCGGCACCGAGGAGCACCGGGACGCGGTCAAGGCCTTCCGCGAGTCCAGGGCGAGCGGAGCCTGACGGCCAGATACTCCGCGAACTCGGTCCGAGGGTTCCCCCTTCGCCGCAAAACTAGTATAATGGTAGGCATAAATAATGCCGTTGTGCTCCACTTTCGGCAGTGGCATTGGGCGCACCTTGAGATCGCAGAACCCGCCGACCTGGCGAAGCGTGACCCGCGACGTGATGAGGAGCTTGCGTTGGAGTTCGGAATCTTGATGGGGGACCAGCCGGTCGGTTCCTCGCCAGCGGAACACCTCGATCTGATGTTGCGCAAGGTCGAGGCGGCTCAGCGCGCGGGGTTCACCTATCTGACCATCGGTCAGCACTTCCTCTACGACGGATACCGCTGGTTCCAGCCGATCCCGCTGCTCGCGCGGCTGGCAGCGGAATTGGACGAGCACGTCAAGATCGGCACCACGGTCCTCGTCGGCCCCGTCCACCATCCGGTGATCCTCGGTGAGGAGCTCGCGACTCTCGACGTCGTCACCCGAGGTCGTCTCGTCGTCGGGATTGGAACCGGATACCTCCCCGCCGAATACGAGGCCATGGGGGTGCCCTTCCGGCAGCGCTACAAGTTGCTGGAAGAGCTGATCGAGGTGATGTCGAGGCTGTGGTCCGAGGAGCGCGTCACCCATCGCGGACGGTTCTGGACCATCGAAGACGCGCCGACGCACGTCCACCCGCTCCAGCAACCGCGTCCACCCATCTGGCTCGGCGCCATGAAGGAGACCGGCGTGCGCCGCGCCGCCCGGCACGGCGATGTCTGGACGATCACTCCTCAGCAGACGGTGGACCAGGTGAAATCTCTGATCGAGCTCTACGCCGAGGAGCGGATGAGTCGGGGGCTGGAGCTGTCTCCGCTTCCGCTGCGGCGGGAGCTCATGATCGGTTCGGACTTCGATGACGCCGTCACGCGGTTCGCCGCAGTGGCGCGGGGCAAGTACGAGGCCTACGCCGGCCGCGGCATGACCTTGCTGGACGAGGACGCGGTCCGGGGTGAGTTCGCGTCCACCGTGCAGGACCACGTCATCCTCGGTGATCCCACGCAGTGCCGCGCGCAGATCGCGCGCATTGCCGAGGAGCTGCCCATCGGCCCGCTGCTCATTCGCCCGCACTGGCCGGGGATGGATGCGGAGCAGACGGCGGCCTACCTCGACGAGGTGGGCCGGGAGATCGTGGCTCCGCTGCGCGATCTGCGGCCCCGCAGCTTCGCGGACTTCCTCGATTCGAAGACGGCGTGAGGGCTCGTGCTCGCGGGGGGATCGGGCGAGAAGGGTCTCGGGGTGCGAGGTCTGCGAGATGCCCGGCAATGGAACCGGAAAAGCCTTCATATTGTCGCGCGGCAACAGCTTGGTTCTTCTCGTCGGAGATCGACTCAATTCCTCGAAGTGTCACGACCGCCTTCCGAATCAGGGCGACGGTTCGGCTTTGGTGCAGACCTTTTCGGGGTGCGGGTGTCGTCCCACCTGGCATTTCATGGCGAGCGGATTCCTTTCTGGATTCAGGTCCTTGGGGTCGAAAACCGCGTCACGGGAGTTATCGGCTGGGGCGAGGAGGAACCCTTGACGCCGGTTTGCCGATAACTATTATCAGGGAAGTTTCCAAGGAGTGATGTTTGTGACCGAGCAACCTCGTTGTCCGATCGTGCATTTCGATCACCACTCTGCTGAGCACGCCGCCGATCACGTGGGTGCGTACCGCGAACTCCGCGAGGAGTGCCCGGTCGCTTGGACCGACGCCCACGGCGGGTTCTGGGTGCTTTCGGACTACCCGAGCGTGTTCGAAGCCTCGCGCGACGACGACCTGTTCTCATCGGCCAGGTCCGAGCACGGCGGGGAGGGGCTGGCCATCATCATCCCGAAGGCTCCGACCGCCTTCCACATCCCGATCGAACTCGACCCGCCGCAGTTCCGGAGCTACCGCAAGGCGGTCAACGCCGTCACCTCGCCGGCCGCGGTGCGTCGGCTCACCGACGTGATCGACAAGTTCGTCACCGGGTTCATCGACGAGATCATCGAGACCGGTGAGGCCGATCTCGCGTTCGTGGCCGGGGTTCCCGCCGCGGTGACCGTGGACTGGCTCGGCCTCGACGCCTCGGAGTACAAGCGCTACGTGGACGCGATGCACACGCTCGTCTCCGCGCCGCCCGACTCGGCCGAGTACGCGCACGCGAGGGATGTTGCGGTTCCCTGGGTGGAGAAGACCGTCCGCGCCCACATCGCCGCTCGTCGGGAGCAGCCCACCGACGACGCCACGAGCGCGTTCCTCGCAGCCGAGGTCGACGACAGGAAGATGACGGACGACGAGATCTACTCGATCCTGGAACTGCTCATCTCAGGTGGGGTCGGCACCACGGCCTCGCTGGTGACCCAAGCCCTGGTGTGGCTCTACCGGAACCCCGGCGAGCGCCAGCGGCTCATCGACGACCCGAGCATGATCGATGTCGCGGTCGAGGAGTTCCTCCGGGTCTTCTCCCCGACGCAGGCGCTCGCCCGCACGGTCACCAGGGACGCGGAGTTCCGAGGAGCGCACCTGCGCGCGGGTGACCGTGCGCTGATGAGCTGGGCGTCGGCGAACCGCGACCCGCGGCAGTTCGACGACCCCGACGAGGTCGACATCACCCGGTGGCCGAACAAGCACATGGCGTTCGGTCTTGGCATTCATCGGTGCGCGGGATCGCATCTCGGGCGTGCGATGGCTCGCGCCATGATCGGCCAAGTGCTGGAGCGGATGCCGGACTACGTGGTGGATGTCGACGGCATCGTCCGGTATCCGGACCAGGGCACCAACGCGGGCTACCACTCGATCCCGTGCAGCTTCACGCCCGGGAAGCGCCGCCTGGCGTCCCCGCTGTTCCCCCGCGCGTCGTAGCCACGTCCGGTGCATCGCACGCCGAGGCTGGTGTCCGCGGCGCGGGTTTCTCCGCGGGCCACGGCCGTGTCGAGCACCCACACCGGTGCGGCTGCGCTTCGGGTGCTCAATGCACGCCAACTTCACGACATTGAGTCGTGTCCAGGGAACCTCGCCGGCTCCCTGGATTGATCACGCGTGCGCAAGTTGCCGAGGTGTCGTCGTGCGATTTGTGGCCATCACCAGCGCAGTCCGTCCGTGCTGACCGTTGGTCGGATTCTGCTCGTCGAGATCGATCGGCAGGACATACGCGGACCGGCTCGAGCACGTGCTCACGGAACTGTTCGCCGTGGACGGTGTGCTCGCTTTTCTTGCCAACGCGCAACAACCGACGTGCACCGTGCGCCCTGCGGACACGACTTGACAGCCCTTATTGAGTATAACGATGATAAGGAAAAGCGATGGGGCGCGAGGAGGCGTGGATGTCCGCAGGCATTGAGGAAAGATTGCGCAGGGTCGAAGACGAGCTGGAGCTGCACCGTCTCGTCGCCCGCTACGCGGTGGCGGTGGACGACCGGGACGCAGCGACGCTGTCCGAGCTCTACGCCAGTGACGCCGAGTTCGACGGCCGCGACCGGATCGTGCGCGGCCGCAACGCGGTGGTGAATTACCTGTGCGAGCAGACCGCGTCCTACGGGCCGAGCATTCACGTTCCCCAGTCGTTGCTGATCACGTGGTTCGACGACGGCCACGCGAGCGGCCTCGCCACGGGTGCCGCCGAGCTGTCGCTGCTCGGTAAACGGCTGCTCTGCGCATTCCGCTACTACGACGACTACGTGCGAGAAGACGCACAGTGGCGGTTCCGCCGCCGTGACATCCAGTTCATCTACGCGGCACCGACGGAGGAGCTGGCCGAGATCTACGCGGGAGAACTCCGCAAGCGCTGGCCTGGCGCGGAGCCGGCACCGGCAGACATCCCGGAGACCCTCTCGACTTGGCGTGACTCCAAGGGTCTTTAGCGCACGACGAATCAGGAGGGCTCAATGGCGAGCGTGCAATCCGAGGCTCAACGCCGCAGGGGGCTGTGGGTGGTCGCCATCTGCTTCACTGCCGTGGTGTTCGACGGCTACGACCTCATCGTCTACGGCGCGACCCTGCCCAGCATCCTGGCCTACGAGGAATGGCACATGACTCCGGTGCTCGCCGGGGTGATCGGCAGCTATGCCCTGGTCGGAATGCTGGTGGGTACGCTTGTGTGCGGCCTGGTCACCGACCTGATAGGGCGTCGCCGCATGATGCTGGCCAGCATCGTGTGGTTCTCGCTGTTCATGGGCGCGTGCGCGGTCGCGCCGAACGCGCAGGTTTTCGGCCTCTTCCGGCTGCTCGCCGGGATCGGGCTCGGCGGCGTGCTGCCCACGGCGGTGGCGCTGACCGTCGAGTTCGCCCCGAAGGGCCGCCGCAACTTCTTCAACGCCATGACTTGTTCCGGCTACTCCATCGGCGCGATCCTGGCTTCGCTGCTGGCGATCGCGCTGGTTCAGGACTACGGCTTCCGCATCATGTACGCGATCGGCACGTTGCCGCTGGTGCTCCTGGTGCCGCTGGCGTGGAAGTTCTTGCCGGAATCGGTGGAATACCTGGCGGCCAAGGGAAAAACGGCTGAGGCGCACAAGGTGGCCGAGCGGTTCGGACTGCCGGTGACTGAGTCGGCCACCGACCCGGACACCCGGACCACCGCCAAGGGCGTGCTTCGCCTGTTCCGCCCGCCCTACGTGGCGCTGCTGATGGTCTTCGCGGTCGCATGCCTGATCGGCCAGCTGCTCACCTACGGGCTGAACACGTGGCTTCCGCAGATCATGCGCACCGCGGGCTATCCGCTCGGGCCGGCGCTTCAGTTCCTGGTGGCGCTGTCGCTCGGTGCCATCGTGGGCGCGCTGGTGCTTTCGGCTCTGGCAGACCGGGTCGGTGGCCGGATCGTGCTGATCGGCGGCTTCGCCACCGCGGTGGTCTCGCTGCTGCTCATGAGCATGAATCCGCCGACGGCGGCGCTGTACCTCGCGGTCGCGCTCGCCGGTGTGGGAGCCAACGGCACCATGGTCGTGCTCAACGGCTACGCCGCCACCCAATTCGCTGCGGATGTCCGCGCGTCCGCGCTCGGCGTGATGATGGGCATCGGCAAGATGGGAGCAGTGCTCGGCCCGCTCGTCGGCGGTTGGGTGATGGCCGCCAACGTGGGCGTGGAGTGGAGCTTCTACGCGTTCCTCCTGCCTGCCGCGGTGGGCGTGGTGACCATGTTCTTCGACAGGGGCGCGCCGATGACGTCGGAGGCGGTGCGCGAGCCGGTGGTCGAGAAGTGAGCCGGGTGGGCATCGACGATCTTGAGAACCTCCAGTCGGTCCGCGGCAGTTCCAGCAGCATCGACGAGCTGATCCAGGCGCAGACCGAGGCCGTGGTGAGCTTCACCAGCGACACCGGGTGGGCCAGCGGCGTCGTGATGAGCTACGTGCGCCACGACGGCGCGTTCTGGGTGACGGCAGTATCGGATCGAGCGCACGCCAAGGCGTTCCGACGCGACCCGAGGATCTCCCTGGTGATCTCGGCGACAGGAACTCATCTTTCGGGGCGCCGGATGGTCTCGGTGCGGTGCCTCGCGCATGCGCACGTCGACGAGGCGACCCGGCACTGGTTCTACCGCGCGCTCGGTGACCGGCTCTCGGTGGACGACCGGGACGCGTTCTTCTCCCTGCTCGACAGCGAAAACCGCGTCGTGTTCGAATTGCGGCCGGTGCGCGTGGCGGTGAGTCACGACTCGCGAAAGCTCCCTGGCGACGGTCGCGGCGGGAGCGCTCCGTGATGGCCACTGCACGACGCCGTCTCGAGCGAGAAGCGTATCCGGTGTCCGCCGAGGCGGTACCAGCGTCGCTCCCCTCCGGCAGTGTGGTGGCCAGTGGCTTCTCACCGAGTACCGTGTCCGCTGCGCGCTCGAGCGTCACCTCCGACAGGTAGTTCCCGCCAACGCACCGGTCGAGGCGGCTGGGCACGCGGCGTCCACGTCTCCGCCCCCGACGACGTCGGTGAGCGGGCTCTCGTCGATGGTGTGCACCAGGTGTGGCCCATGCTGCTCTAGCTGCTGATCTCTGCATACGGGAGACTTAGTGGTGAATGAATCCAATGCTGAAACGATGTGTGCCGGGGACCAAGGAGGGACCGCACGGTCAGCACGGTCTGCACGTGGAAGGCGCAGATCCACAACTCTCACGCCGCCA
>NZ_SMLA01000084.1:0-18935 GCF_004349225.1 Saccharopolyspora karakumensis | reverse complement strand
GGGCCCCGTCAGGCCCGGCCCGGTTTTTCCCGGCCCGTGTCGCTCTGACTTGGAATACTTTACGCACCCCGAAAAACCCCGTGAACACCACCCCCCCTTCAAGGGTGAAACCCCAGGTCAGAGGCCATTCTGGGGCTGACCCGGCATGAACGGGCCGTGGACGGCAGGCGGAGTGCGCCATCCACCTTCGGGTGGTAGTTGGTCTTAGGAGCAGGTACTGCCCGATTTCGCGGGTAGCCTGCCGACGACTTGTCAGAACGGGGGTAGCAGTGGACTCGACTCCGATATACACCGAGCTGCGCAACACTCTGGCTGATCCGGAGGATCGCAACTGGGGCCCGAGCGCTCCACCGGAGTTCGCGGCCGCGCTCGCCGACGGAGCGGACTCGGCACCGGTGAAGGAAACGCGCGCGGGCACCCGCACGCGCGCGCGGAGACACCGCGCGGCGGACTGAACAACACCCGAGAACTCGAACCGCACCGGATTCAGCGCAGATCTCCGGTGCGGTTTTTGCTGCGGTCGTCGCGGCGGCTCTAGTCGACTGCGGAGGAGAACAGCGGCAGCGACACCGCCGGCGCCTCGGCACCGGTCTCGGGCTTGGTTTCCTCGGCGGGAACCAGCTCGGATTCCTTCGCGGCTTCCGGCTCCGACCCGGCGTCCTTCTCAGGAGCCTGCGCGGTCTCCGCGGCTTCCGGCTTCTTCAAGGCCTCGCGGGTGCGCTGGGCGGCGCCGCGAATCTGCTCGGTGAGCTGCTTGTTGGCCTGCCGCGCCTGCTCCTCTTCGCGCTCCTGCTGCTTGGTGCTGCGAGGAGCCGCGGGTTTGGGCGCACGAGCGGCCTTGATGTAGCGGTCGAGCACAGAACGCAGCGCTTGAGCGTTGCCGTCGTTCAGGTCGATTTCGTAGCTCACGCCGTCCAGCGCGAAAGTGACGGTGTGCTTGGCTGGCGACCCGTCGATGTCATCGACGAGATCAACCTGAATCCGCTCGGCCATGATCACCTGTCTCGGGAACGCGCCCCGTCTCGATCCGCGACTTCCAGGTAAGACTACTGCTGGTCCTGACCACGTTGTAGCACGACACTTAGCAGATGTCTCGCACTCAACCATAGAACAGCAGCCCGATCGGCCGAAAACCGCTCGGCCCGCCGGACGTCCGCTGCCGCGGCCCGGCCACCGCCGACTAACGGTCGGTAACCGGATGCGCCGGTTTTGAACCCAAGGTAATCCGACCGGCGGCCGAAATTCGAGACCGGGTGGAACATTCTTCCGACGATCGTTTATTGTTCGCTCGCTCTTCGTCGCGCGGGCATGTGCGCGCAGAGACTGGATTCGAGCCGGAATCGAGGTTTAACCGTGGCGCAGAAAGTCACCGTGCAGCTGGTCGACGATGTCGACGGCTCGCAAGCCGACAGCACCGTCGAGTTCGCCCTGGACGGGGTGAACTACCAAATCGACCTGTCCGTCGACAACGCCGCGAAACTGCGGGACGCGCTGGCCTCCTTCGTGGCCAACGCACGTAAGACCGGTGGCCGCAAGCGGCCTGGCACCAAGCCGGGCAAGCCCTCGGGCGCGCCGACGCAGGCCGACCGGGAACGCAACCAGGCCATTCGGGAATGGGCTCGGGAACAGGGCATGCAGGTTTCCGACCGGGGTCGCATTCCGGCCGAGATCGTCGAGGCTTACGACAACGCTGGGTGAACAGCCGGGCACGGGTGGCCGGATTTGGCTTCGGACATTTCCGGCCTCCCGCAAAAGTCTCGTGCATTACCCGGCAATGACCACCGACGGCGGTCGGCGGCAACGGTAATCGAGACTCGCGACTATCAGTTCGCCATGAAGCGGATGATTTCATCCCGAGTGGGCATCGCACTGGTCGCGCCATTGCGCTGCACGGACAGTGCCGACGCCGCCGCCGCCCTGCGCAGTGCGGCCGGGACCTCTTCTCCCTCGCCCAGCGCGGCGCTGAGGACACCGACGAACGTGTCACCGGCCGCCGTGGTGTCCACCGCCTGGACCTCGAACGCCGGGACCTCGTGGCGGCCCCCTTCGCGGCTGCCGTAGACGCATCCCCGGGCACCGAGTGTGATCACCACCTCGGGAACCAGCTCCAGCAGCGCCGTCAGCGCGCGTTCGGGGTCGTCGTGGCCGGTCAGCACGGCCGCCTCGTGCTCGTTGGGCACCAGCAGGTCCACGTCGCGCAGCAGTTCCTCGGGCAGCGGGACCGCCGGAGCGGGGGTGAGCACGACCCGCACACCGTTGCGCTTGGCCGCCGCCGCTGCCGCGGCGACTCCGGGCTGCGGGATCTCCAGCTGCAGCAGCAGGCTGTCCGAACCGGCGATGATCTCCTCGTCGCCGTCGGCGAGAGCGTCCACGGTTCCGTTGGCCGCCGGGACCACGACGATCGAGTTGTCACCATCGTCGTCGACCACGATGTGCGCCGTTCCGCTGCGGCCGGGCACCGTTCGCAGGCCATGGACGTCCACAGTGGAATCCTGGAGGACACGGCGGATCTCGGCGCCGAACTCGTCCCCGCCGACCGCGCCGATCATGCGCGCGTCCGCACCCGCCTTCGCCGCGGCGATCGCCTGGTTGGCGCCCTTGCCGCCGGGAACCGTGCGGAACTCGCGGCCGGTGACCGTCTCGCCCTGCTTGGGCGCGACCGGCACGTAGGCCACCAGGTCCATGTTGCAGCTGCCGAAGACCACCACGCTCGTCGTCACCGGACCATCATGGCCGACTCCGACACCCCGCCTGCTGGACGGGTCGCCGGCAGGGGGACGTCGTACCATGCCGTCCAGCAGTCGAGGAGAGGGCGATACGCGGTGGATTACGCGGTGACGGCAGAACTGGCACCACCCGCCGAGGTGGTGGAGCTGGACCCGCTGCAGCAGGAAGGGGTCGCCGCCGTGCTCGACCGCCACCTCGCCATGGTCGAGGGGGTCAGCGGGCCCGAGGAGTCCGAGATCGACGTGCTCGACTACCGCATCACGGTGCACCCGGCGGGTGTGAGCGTGCTGCTCGCGCTGGACGCGCCGTCGCTGCAGGCAGCGGAGGAAGGCGCGGCCTCGGTGCTCGACGAGCTCATCGTGGAGACCGAGCTGCTCATCGGCTGGTCCGTCGCCGAGTCGGCGGTGCGCATCACCGAGGACGAGTTCAACGAGCGGCTGGCCGCAGCGGACGACGTCGACGCCGACGACGCGCTGCAAGCCGCCATCGAGGAGGCCTTGGAGTCCTCCGGTGAGCCCGCGATGGACGCCGCGCACTGGAAGCGCCGGCTCACCGAGCTCGCGCCCAGGCTGCGGGCCTTCGACACCGGCGTCTTCGGCGCCGAGGGCGAGCAGGCGGCGTTGGCCGCGGGCGCCCTGGTGCACGCGGTGCGGGTGGTGACCGACGAGATCTTCTACGACGAGCTGGCGCTGGCGGTCAACAACGCCACCGTCGCCGACGCCGTCGGACTGCTCGTGCTGGAAGAGCTGCCGCCCTGCTACGACAAGCGCTACGACGCGTTCTTCGCCCGCGCGTTCGTCCTGGCCTCAGCGGCCGTGGCGGTCCGGCTCACCGAACCGGTGTGGACCTCGCCGCGCAGCGTCGCCGAAGCGCTCGCGCTGCGGTTGGTGATCAACGAGGCGCGAGTGGTCCTGGAAGCCGCGGAGCTCATGTCCTGGGACGACAGCGAGCCGGTGTTCGAGAACTTCGCGGACGCGGCGTTCGGCGGCCTGGAGCACCACGAGCTCTACGAGATCGACGTACCGCTGGCCGGCGATGCCGAGCCGGAGGTCGTGGAGCGGGCCTCCAAGCTCGAAGCCGAGCTGCACACCCAGGGCCTCGCCTTCGACCAGTGGTTCCTCCCGCGCGACGGGGCGGTGAACTTCCACCCCTACCTCGACGCCCCGTGAACCGGAGCGTCGAGGGCGGAAGGCATTCCCCCTGGTCAGGGGCTTGGTCGGGTCAGGACTGGTTCCGCACCGAGATCGGGGGGACCGTGGCGCCGATCAAGGACGCGTCGTCGATCGTCTCGGGCTCGTAGGCGCTGCTCGGGAGCGCTTCGAGCATGAGGTTGATCGGGTCGTCGACCGGCTCGACCCGTCCGAACAGGAACGCCCACTCGTGCTCGTCGGAACCGAAGTAGGCGACCGTCTCGAACGCCGACTGGAACCGGTTGTAGGCGCGGATCAGCGTCTCGTTGCGCCACACCGTCGGGCAGCCTCCCTGGAAGGCCACCACGCCACCGGCCGACAGCACCGACTGGCAGCGCTGGATGAACTCCAGGCCGTAGAGCCGGTTGTGCTGACCGTCGTCGTCAGCGCGCTCGTCGGGCAGGTCGACCACGACGATGTCGTAGCCCTCCGGCGGGGCCGTGTCCAGGAAGCTCCAGCCGTCGGCGAAGTGGATGGTGACCGGGCCTTCGCCCTTCTCGGCGGCGGCCAGCTCCTCCGGGGTGTAGCCGTAGGGCAGGTGCTCGGCGCACTTGCGCACGCACAGCTCGTCGATGTCGACGTGATCCACCCGGGTCGCGCCGGCGGCGACGGCCATCTGGCTGGCCACGCCCTCGCTCGACCCGATGATCAGCACCCGCTCCACCTGCGCGGCCAGCAGGAACGCCGGCACCATCATGGCCTCGTGGTAGACCAGCTGGGAGAACTCGGTGCTCTGCCGGTCGTCGTCGCAGAACAGCGAGACGCCTTGCGCGGTCCGCGCGATCACCACGTGCTGGTAGGGGGTGTCGCCCTCCCACAGCACGTCGTCCACCCGCCACAGGCGCTGCAGGTCGGCGCCCATCGGCTCCTTGATCCACCGGTGCCCGTCGAGTTCGATCAACGGTGTTCCTCCTGAATTCCCCATCGATTTGTGCCAAGCATCCCGCCGGCTCCCGTGGCGGGCCCGCCGACACGCGAAAAGACCCCTCAGCAGACCAGTTCGGCGTAGTCGTGGCCTCGTTGGATCGTCTGCACGTTCTTGGTCGTCGGCTGGAGGGCTTCGGCGAGCAGTTCCACGGCCAGCTCCGGCTTCGCGGTGTGCCCGCAGGTGAACACGTCGATGAAGATCGAGCCGTCCTCCGGGTAGGTGTGCAGCGAGGCGTGGGACTCCGACAGCAGCGCCAACACCGTGACGCCTTGCGGGTCGAACCGCTTGGCGATCATCTGGCACACCGTGGCGTCCGACTCGCTCAGCGCGTTGTGCAGGACTTCTCGCAGGTACTGCTCGTCGTCCAGCAGTTCCGGTTCAACGCCCTCCAGCTCTGCCAGGACGTGCCTTCCGGTGAACAGACCGACCTGTGCTCCGGTGTCAACGGACATCTATCGACCTCCCATCATTTCGCAGATTCGCCGCGTCTCACTTCTCGCACCGCCGCGGACGGACGTGCCGCCGCAGCAGATCACGGCCGCTGATCGCCGTCGACGCAATAGGTGGGCAGCGGGGTGAACCCGTTGAAACCCACCGATGAATAGCTCGCGGTGTACGCGCCCGCCGCCAGCAGGTCCACCCAGTCTCCGCCGCGCAGCGTGCGCGGCAGCTCGTAGCGGGTCCGCTGGTAGAGCACGTCGTCACCGTCGCAAGTGGGCCCGGCCAGCACGACCGGGCCTTCCTGGTCACCGTCGCGCGAGGTGCGCAACCGGTAGGTGATGGCCTCGCCCTCGGTCTCGGCGAGTCCGTTGTAGCGCCCGATGTCGAGGTACACCCAACGCCGTTGCCCGTCGCAGGAGTCGGTGACCAGCACGACCTCGCTGCGCAGCACGCCGGCGTCGCCGACGAGGAACCGTCCGGGCTCGATGAGCAGCTCCGGCCGCTGCGGGCCGAACGCGTGCTCCAGCGCCTGCTCGATGGCCGTGACGTAGTCGGCCAGCGGCGGCGCGGTCTCGGTGTACCCGGCGGGCAGTCCCCCGCCGAGGTTGACCATGCGCGGACGCACTCCGCGCGCGGCGCAGTCGGCGAACACAACGGCGGCGGCGTCGACGCCGTGCCGGTAGGCGGCCGGGTCCAGCTGCTGCGATCCGATGTGGAACGACACGCCGCAGGGGTCCAGGCCCAGCTCGGCGGCGCGGACCAGCAGGTCCGCGGCCCGCTGCGGGGCGCAGCCGAACTTGCGGCCGAAGGGGGTCTTCGAGCCGGTGTTGTCGACCAGGACGCGGCAGAACACCTGCGACCCCGGTGCGACCTCGGCGATGTTGGTCAGGTCGGCGTGGCTGTCGGTGGCGAACAGCCGCACGCCCTGCTCGTGGGCGCGGGCGATGTCGCGGCGCTTCTTGATGGTGTTGCCGTAGGAGATCGACTCCGGCGCCGCGCCCTTGGCCAGGCACAGCTCGATCTCACCGGGGCTCGCGACGTCGAACGAGGCGCCCTCGGCGACGAGTTCGCCGACGACCTCGGGAGTGGGATTGGCCTTGACCGCGTAGCAGATGCGCGCGTCCGGCAGCGCGGAGCGCAGTTGCCGGTAGCGGTCTCGCACCTGCGCCAGATCCATGACCAGGCAAGGGGTTTCGGGGTTCTGCTGATCCAGGAATCGTCGGATCGGATCCGGATTCCCGTTGCCCCGCCCGGGTTCCTGCGCGGTGCCGCTCGGGCGGTCCGTCACGCCGGTGGTGGCGGACAGATCGGTCAATCCCGTTACCTCCGTCTCGGGGGGTGGGTGGGTTTCTCGCCGCGTCTTCGCTGCCCTTCGACCGGGCGCTCGGCGACCGCAACTGCGACCAAGCACGGTACCGCTCCCGAGGTCAGATTTCGAACCGCACCCGCCCCCGGACGGCCACGTGTGAGCACTCGCACTGGCCGCCACCGCCGCACACGTCGAGCGGATCACCACGCCGGGCGCGATCATTCGAATTCCGCGCGAAGTTCGAGTGCGAACCTTCGGCCTCGAATGTCGCGCGAAATTCGAGAAGCCCTGGTCAGGAGGACTCGCTGAGGCGGAGGGCGAGGTAGAAGTCCACTCGGGTGGCGAAGTCGGACAGGTCGCGGCCGGTGAGCTCCTCGACCCGTTGGACGCGGTAACGCAGGGTGTTGACGTGCACGTGCAGCAGTTGGGCGCAGCGCGACCAGGAGCCGCTGTTGTCCAGGAACACGCGCAGTGACCGGAGGAGTTCGGAGCCGTGCGCGGCGTCGTAGGCGATGACGGCGGAGAGCAGCCGGTCCCTGTAGGACCGGCGCAGTTCGTCTGGTGCGGAGGCCAGCAGCACCTCGTGCGAGGCGAGTTCCGCGGCGACGGCGACCTCGGCGGGTCCGCGACGCTGCTCGGCGAGCCTGCGGGCGTAGGCGGCCTCGTCGAGCGCGCCGCGCAGCGCGGTGGCGGCGGTGATGTCGCTGATGCCCATCGCCAGCCGCCGCTCCCCCAGCCCGGCTTCGGCGTCGCCGACGATGCGCCGGAGCTGGTGCTCCAGGTCCGCGAGGTGTTCGGGATCGTCGACGAACAGCGCGACGGCGCCGTCGCCCAGCGGGGCGGTCACCGAGGCCATGCCGGTGGCCGCCGCGATCTCGCGGAGCAGGGTCGTGGATTCGGCGGGATCTCCCACGCCCAACGCCACGGCGCGCAGCGGTTCGTCGGCCGGGAGACCTGCGGTGTCGAGCCGGGCGGCGACCTCGGTCGGTGAGGAGCTGCCTTCGAGGAGCCTGCGCAGCGCGGCTTCGACGGAGCGGCCGGCGATGCGGCGGGCCTCGTCGACGCGGGCGCGCACCAGTGCGACGACGGTGCCCAGGTCGGTGGCGACGGCTTGCCGGTGCTCGTCCCACTCCACGAGGTCGCCGCTGACCAGCGCGAACCACTGGGCGGCCGTCGGTTCGGCGCCGGTTTCGACCGGCCACAGCACGTGCGGCTCGCCCGCGCGCCAGGTGCGCGGCAACCGGCCGCGGGTGAACTCGGCGAGCGCGCCTCGTCGGGTCTGCTCGGGGAGCTCGGTGGTGCCGCCGACGACCCAGCCGGTGGCCGAGAGGACCCAGCAGTCGGCTCCGAGGTCGTCGGCGGCCATCCGCAGCACCCGGTCGAGGTCGGCGCCGGCGGCGACCGCCGAGATCAGCTCGCGGCGAGGGGCGGCGCGCCACTGGATGCGTTCGGCGAGGGCGTTGAAGCTGACCGTGATCGGCACCTCGAACGCGGGCAGCCCGTGCTCGCGGCAGGCCGCGACCAGGTCGGGCGGGGCGTGGCCGAGCCGCGCCGTTCCGGCGGCCAGACCTGCGACTCCGGCGTCGACGAGGGCCCGGACGAACTGCTCGGAGTCCTCCGGGCCGCCGTGCCAGACCAGACCGCTGAGCACCAGCTCGCCGCCGATCAGGTAGCGGCGGGGGTCGATGAGGTCGGTGATGTAGACGCCGCGGACCGGCCGCTCCAGCGCATCCGCGTCGTTGAGCAGCACCAGGCCGAGCTCGTCGTCGGCGAGCAGATCCCGCAGGCGCACCCTCGCTCCTCCGTCAGGCGAGCGGCGACGCCGCTCTCCGGCCACCCCGCCCCGGCGAGGGGCGCGCCGGAGGGCCTCCAGGCCGCGTCGCCGAGTGGGTCGACCCCATTTGTAGGAACATACAACCGCACCCGTTCAGGGGGTAGTCATTTTCGGGGTTTCGCCCGCTAGCCAGGGGCTACTCGACGAATGTGTACTGGGCCACATCAGCGCACCGGCCGGTCGAGAAGGAGTACGACGTGGAATTCCTCCGCCCCGCCAGCTGGCGGGAAGCGCTCGAAGCCAAGGCCGCGCATCCGGACGCCACACCGATCGCGGGCGGGACCGACGTGATGGTCGAGCTGAACTTCGACCGGCACCGGCCCGAGGTCCTGCTCGACCTCACCACCGTGCCCGAGCTCGCCGAGTGGGCCCCGGACGGTGACGTGCTGCGCATCGGCGCGGGCGTCCCCTACGCGCGGCTCATCGAGGAGCTGGGCTCCCAAGTACCCGGTCTGGCGATGGCCAGCCGGACCGTGGGGTCCCCGCAGATCCGCAACCGCGGCACCGTCGCGGGCAACCTCGGCTCGGCCTCTCCTGCCGGAGACGCCCACCCACCGCTGCTGGCGGCCGGGGCGGGCGTCGAGGTCGAGTCCGTGCGCGGATCGCGGGTGATCCCCGTGGACGGGTTCTTCGCCGGTCCGAAGCGCAACGTGCTGGCGCCCGACGAGCTGATCGCCGCGGTCCGCATCGCGCCCGCCGCGGGCCCGCAGCAGTTCTCCAAGGTGGGCACCCGCAACGCGATGGTCATCGCGGTGTGCACCTTCGCGATCTCGCTGGACCCCGTGGGCAAGACCGTCGGCACCGGCATCGGCTCCGCCGCGCCCACCCCGATCCGGGCGCGGGAGGCCGAGGACCTCCTCGCCGCCGAACTCGATTGGGACGCCCCGCTGGAGGACTCCGTGGCGCGCCGGTTCGGCGAACTCGTCGCGCAGGCCGCGTCCCCGATCGACGACGTGCGCGGCAGCGCCGACTACCGCAGGCACGCCTTGGGCGTGCTGGCCCGCCGGACCCTGAACTGGACCTGGCACGAGCACCGCTCCGGGAGGCAGGAATGCGCCTGAAGTTCACCGTCAACGGACGCCGGCAGGAGGCCGACGACGTCTGGGAGGGCGAGTCCCTGCTGTACGTGCTGCGCGAGCGGCTCGGGCTGCCCGGCTCGAAGAACGCCTGCGAGCAGGGCGAATGCGGCTCGTGCACGGTCTACCTGGACGGCGTCCCGGCGTGCTCGTGCCTGGTCGCGGCCGGTCAGGCCGAAGGCCGCGAGGTGCGCACCGTGGAAGGGCTCGCCGACGAGGAGCAGCTGGACCCGGTTCAGCAGGCCTTCGTCGAGACCGGCGCCGTGCAGTGCGGTTTCTGCACGCCCGGCCTGCTGGTGCAGACCCACGACCTGCTGGAACGCACCCCGAAGCCCTCGGACGCGGAGATCCGCGAGTCGCTGGCCGGGAACCTGTGCCGCTGCACCGGCTACGAGAAGATCATGGACGCCGTTCGGCTCGCCGCGCAGCGGAGAACCGATGCCTGAGCGGATCGTCATCGAGGGCGGATCGGTCGTGGCGGTCGATGACGCCGGGACCGAGTTCGCCGAGGGCCACGTGGTCGTCGAGGGCGACCGGATCGTCGCGGTCGGGTCGGGATCGGCTCCGCCGCAGGACTCCCCGGTGCGCCGCATCGACGCCACCGGATGCCTGGTCACCCCCGGACTGGTCAACACCCACCACCACCTCTACCAGTGGGCGACGCGCGGTTGCGCGGCCGACTCGACGTTGTTCGAGTGGCTGACCGAGCTCTACCCGGTGTGGGCGCGGATGGACGTCGAGACCGTGCACGCCGCCGCCTCGGCCGGGCTCGCGCAGCTGGCGCGGTCGGGGTGCACGACTGCCGCCGATCACCACTACGTGTTCCCGCGCGAGGGCGGCGACGTCTTCGGCGCGGTGGTCGCCGCCGCCGAGCGGATCGGCCTTCGGCTGCACGCGGTCCGCGGATCGATGGACCGGGGACGTTCCCGGGGAGGGCTGCCGCCGGACTCGGTGGTGGAGGACCGCGACGAGGCGCTGGCCGGAACGCAGCAGGCCATCGACGCCTTCCACGACCCCGCGCCGGGCGCCCGCGTGCGGGTTGCGGTCGGCCCGTGCTCGCCGTTCTCGGTGAGCGCGGAGCTGATGCGGGAGGCCGCGGAACTGGCCCGCCGCAACGGGGTCCGGCTGCACACCCACCTCGCCGAGACCACCACCGAGGAGGAGCAGTGCCGGGCCGAGTTCGGCCGCGCCCCGGTGGAGTACGCCGAGGACCTGGGCTGGCTCGGTCCGGACGTGTGGCTCGCGCACGCCGTGCACCTCTCGCCCGCCGCGGTCCGGCGACTCGCCGAGACCGGCACCGGAGCGGCGCACTGCCCCAGCTCCAACGGCCGGCTCGGTGCCGGGATCGCCCCCGTGCGGGGACTTCTCAGCGCCGGTGCCCCCGTCGGGCTGGGGGTCGACGGGGTCGCTTCCAACGAGTCCGGCGGGCTCGGCGAGGAGATGCGGCAGGCGCTGCTGCTCGCCCGCGCCACCGGCGGCCCCCGGGCGATGTCGGTGCGCGAGGCTTTGTGGATGGCCACCCGGGGTGGGGCGCGCTGCATCGGCCGCGAGGACGAGATCGGTTCGCTGGAACCGGGCAAGCTCGCCGACCTCGCCGTGTGGCGTCTCGGCGGGCTCGACCACACCGGCATCGCCGACCCGGTCGCCGCACTGGTGCTGGGCCGGTTGCCGCAGGTCGAGACGCTGCTGTGCGGCGGAAGAGAAGTGCTCACCGGAGAAGACGTCGTCGAAGAGCTGGACCGGGCGAGCGCCCGGCTGCGCCTGGTGGAGGTGTCGTGATCATGACCAACCGACCGAGTGCCCAGGCACCCACGCGGACGCCGCAGCGGCTCGACGACGCCATCGACGGCGGCATCGGGGAATCCCCGCTGCGCCCCGACGGCACGTTGAAGGTGCGCGGCGAGTTCGCCTACGCCTCCGACCTGTGGGCCGAGGACATGCTGTGGGGCGCGACGCTGCGCAGCCCGCACCCGCACGCGCGCATCCGCTCCATCGACGTCGGCGCCGCCATGGCCATGGCCGGGGTGCACGCGGTGCTGACCGCCGAGGACGTGCCGGGCGAGAACATCTACGGCCTCAAGACGGTCGACCAGCCGGTGCTGGCCTCCGACGTGGTGCGCTACGTCGGCGAGGCGGTGGCGCTGGTGGCCGCCGACCACCCGGAGACCGCACGGCGCGCGCTGGAGCGCATCGTCGTCGACTACGAGGTGCTGCCCCCGGTCCTCGACGCCGAGCGGGCCGCGCACGACGAGGACCTGCCGAAGCTGCACCCGGACGGCAACGTGGTGCGCCACCAGCGGATCCTCAAGGGCGATCCGGACGCGTCCGCCGAGGTCGTCGTCTCGGGCGTCTACACCGTCGGCATGCAGGACCAGGCGTTCCTCGGCCCGGAGTCCGGTCTGGCGATCCCCGCCGAGGACGGCGGCGTCGACCTGTACCTGGCGACGCAGGACCTGCACTCCGACCTCAAGCAGACCGCCCGCGCGCTGGGGCTTCCGCCGGAGAAGGTGCGGATGACCATGTCCGGCGTCGGTGGTGCGTTCGGCGGCCGCGAGGACCTGTCGATCCAGGTGCACGTGTGCATGCTCGCGTTGCACGTCGGCAAGCCGGTGAAGATGGTCTACAGCCGCGAGGAGTCGTTCTACGGCCACGTGCACCGGCACCCGGCGAAGATGCACTACGAGCACGGCGCGAAGCGCGACGGAACGCTGGTGTACGTCAAGGCCACCCAGTACTTCGACGGCGGCGCGTACGCCTCGAAAACCCCCGTGGTGGTCGGCAACGCGACCACGCTGGGCGTCGGCCCCTACGTGGTGCCCAACGTGCGCATCGACGGCTGGGGGCTCTACACCAACAACCCGCCGTGCGGCGCGATGCGCGGACTGGGCGCCGTGCAGCCGACTTTCGCCTACGAGTCGCAGATGGACAAGCTCGCCGCCGAGCTGGGCATGGACCCGGTGGAGCTGCGGGTCCGCAACGCCATCGCCCAGGGCGAGACCATCCCCACCGGCCAGGTGGTGGACACCCCCGCGCCGGTCGCCGAGCTGCTCGAACGCGTCCGCGCGCTGCCGATGCCGCCCGAGCGCGACACCACCGACATCCGGGAACTCCCCGGCGGGGCGTCCAACACCACCCACGGCGAAGGCGTGGTGCGCGGGATCGGCTACGGCGTGACGATCAAGAACATCTGCTACTCCGAAGGCGCCGACGACTTCTCCACGGCCCGGGTGCGGTTGCAGCTCCTCGGCGGCGAACCGGCCGCCATGGTGCACACCGCCGCGGCCGAGGTCGGGCAGGGCCTGGTGACCGTGCAGCAGCAGATCGCGCGCACCGAGCTGGGCGTGGAGCGGGTGACCATCCACCCCAACGACACCTCCGTCGGGCCGGCCGGTTCCAGCTCCGCTTCGCGGCAGACCTACGTCACCGGTGGCGCTGTGCAGGCCGCCTGCCAGGCCGTTCGCGAAGTGCTGTTCGACCGGGTCGTGGAGCGGTTCGGGACCGCGGTCGGACTGTCGCTGCAGGGCGGCAAGGTCGTCTCCGCCGAAGGCGTCGTCGCCGACCTCGCCGAGGTGCTGGGCGACGACGTCATCGAGGAGACCCGCGAGTTCCACCACCGCCAGACCTCCCCGATGGACGCCGACGGGCGCAGCGACCTGGTGCAGGTGCAGCACGCGTTCTCCGCGCACCGCGCGGTCGTCGACGTCGACACCGAGCTGGGGCTGGTCAAGGTCGTGCAGCTCGCCTGCGCCCAGGACGTCGGCAAGGCCGTCAACCCGGAGGCCGTCCTCGGTCAGATCCAGGGCGGTTCGGCGCAGGGCCTCGGCCTGGCGGTGATGGAGGAGGTCCTGGTCAGCGACGGGAAGATCCGCAACCCCTCGTTCACCGACTACCTGATCCCCACCATCCTCGACATGCCGCCGATGGAGATCGACATCATCGAGCGCGGCGACGACAACGCGCCCTACGGGGTTCGCGGCGTCGGCGAGCCGCCGACGATCTCCACCACGCCTGCGGTCGTCGCGGCCATCCGCGCGGCCACCGGCAAGTTCCTCACGCACACGCCGGTCGCTCCCGAGCACATCATCTGAGCACCGCTGTAAACCCTTGGAGTGAACCGATGTCCGTGGATGTCGCAACCCAGCAAGAGCAGACCTGGATGGCCCGGGCGATCGAGCTGGCCACCGCCAGCGTGCACAGCGGCGGCGGCCCGTTCGGCGCGGTGATCGTGCGCGACGGCGAGATCGTGGCCACCGGCGCCAACCGCGTCACCACCGACCTGGACCCGACCGCGCACGCCGAGGTCGTGGCGATCCGCAACGCCTGCCGCGAGCTCGACACGTTCTCGCTGGCCGGCTGCGTGCTGGTCACCTCGTGCGAACCGTGCCCGATGTGCCTGGCCTCGTCGATGTGGGCCCGGGTCGAGCGGGTCCTGTTCGCCGCCGACCGAGACGACGCGGCGGCGGCCGGCTTCGACGACCGCGCCTTCTACGACGCGATGACCGACCCCACCAAGAACCCGACCGCCATCGCGCGCATCGAGATCCACAACAGGAACGAAGCGTTCGACGCCTGGCGAGCAAAGGCCGACCGCGTCGACTACTGAAGGAGTGGTATGCGGGCTCTTTGCTCGGCGGTGCGGGTGGGGGAACCTGAGCGACTCCGCGGACTCCGCGCGCCACTCCTGATGCATGTCCAATACACGGCGTCGCGGCGTGCTCGCCACGAAGCCGCTGGAGAACCCCCGGCGGTGCGGGCTGAGAGAGCACTCACCAAAGAGACAGCGGCTCCGCCACTGAGAGCAAAAACGAGCGGACAATCCCGCGCAATGCACGGCGATGACCGGGTCGCCACCTAGAGCGGATCGCGCACCAGCGGTCCGCACCAGCTAAAACGCCCCGCACCAGGCATTCGGCGAATTCTCGCCGGGCTCAACCCTGCCCGGAAAACCGACGTCCCGGGGGCGCCCACCGGCATGGGAGGACGCATGACCCAGCAATTGTCCACCAGACCCGACAGCGGTCTGGACCGAATCTTCCGGATGTCCGAGCGCGGTTCCACCCTCTCCCGCGAACTGCGCGGCGGCCTGACCACGTTCGTCGCGATGGCCTACATCGTGATGCTCAACCCGCTGATCCTCGGCTCCGGAACCGACGCCACCGGCGCGAAGCTCTCCCCCGAGCAGCTCACCACCGCCACGGCCGCCACCGCCGGTGTCATGACGATCGTCATGGGTCTGGTCGGCAACGCCCCGCTCGCCCTGGCGACCGGCCTGGGCGTGAACGCGGTCGTCGCGTTCACCATCGCCCCCACCATGACCTGGGCCGAGGCGTTCGGGCTGGTGGTGCTCGAAGGCGTCGTGATCGTGGCGCTGGCGGTCAGCGGCGTCCGCGAGAAGATCATGAACGCCATCCCGGAGCCGCTCAAGATCGCGCTCACCGTCGGCATCGGCCTCTACATCGCGCTGATCGGCCTGGTCAGCGCCGGGTTCGTGACCCGCGTGCCGGACGCGCAGGAGACGACGGTGCCGGTGCAGATGGGCACCGACGGGCACCTGTCCGGGATTCCGATCGTGGTGTTCTGCGTGACGCTGCTGGTGATGATGGGGCTGATGGCCCGTCGCACTCCCGGCGCGATCCTGCTGGGCATCGTGGCCGGGACGGTGATGGCGCTCGTGGCCAACGCGGCGCTGGACGTCGCGCCCGACGAATGGGGCACGGTGGTCCCGGAACTCCCCGCCCAGCTGGTCGGCACCCCCGATTTCGGCCTGTTCGGGCAGGTGGACCTCTTCGGCGGGTTCGCCGCCGCCGGCGGAGTGGCCGCGACGGTGTTCCTGTTCACCCTCGTGCTGTCCGGGTTCTTCGACGCGATGGGCACGATCACCAGCGTCTCCTCGCAGGCCGGACTGGTCCAGGACGGCAAGGTCCAGGGCATGGGCCGGATCCTGGCCGTCGACGGTGTCGCCGCCGCGGCGGGCGGGCTGACCGGGGCCGCGCCGAACACGGTGTTCCTGGAGTCGGCCGCGGGTGTCGCCGAAGGCGCCCGCACCGGCCTGGCCAGCGTGTTCACCGGCTTGCTGTTCTGCCTGACGTTGCTGGTCACACCGTTGGCGTCGGTGGTTCCGGCGCAGGCCGCCGCGCCTGCTCTGGTGATCGTCGGCGGGCTGATGATGTCGCAGGTCCGGTTGATCCCCTGGGACGACCCGGACTACGTGATCCCGGCGTTCCTGACGCTGGCGGTCATCCCGTTCACCTACATGATCACCAACGGCATCGGTGCCGGTCTGATCGCCTTCGCGGTGATCAAGCTGGCCCGGGGCAAGGTGCGGGAGATCGGCTGGCTGGTCGGCTCGCTGGCGATCGTCTTCGCCGTCTACTTCCTCGTCTCCGGCCTGACCGGGGTCTGAGCCGCGGGTCCGGGGGCGCCGCGGTGCGTCCCCGGACCAGTACGGTCGGTCCGTGACAGCACCAGCAGGAGTCGTTCTCGCGGCAGGCGCGGGCCGCCGCTTCGGGATGCCGAAAGCCCTGGTCGACTACCGAGGATCGCTCCTCGTCGACCGCACCGCGAAGGTCCTGTCCGATGCCGGTTGCGACCCGGTGCTGGTGGTCCTGGGCGCTGCCGCCGACGAGGTCCGCGAGCGCGCCGAGCTCGCGGGCGTGACGACGGTGTTCAACCCCGACTGGCCCTCCGGCATGGGTTCCTCCCTGCGGACCGCGCTGGAGGCCCTGCGCGAGTCCGACGCCCCGGCCGCGGTGATCCTCCCGGTCGACATGCCGGGCATCGGCCCGGAGGCCGTCCGCCGCGTCGCCGCGCTCTCCTCCCCCGACGCGCTCGCCGCCGCGTCGCACGGCGGACGCCGCAGTCACCCGGTGTTGCTGGGCCGGAACCACTGGACCGGTGCAGCCGCGTCCGCAACGGGTGATGCCGGCGCTCGTGACTACCTGAAACAACGCACGGTGACGATGGTGTCCTGTGACGACGTATCGGACGGCTTCGATGTCGACCGGCCTGAAGATCTGGACCGACCCGCCACGTAGAGTGCCAGGACGACCGAGAGGCGCTGCTGAGAGCCAGTGCACCTAGCATTGTCTTCCGGTCAAGAGCTCGAACGCCCGAGCAAAGTGGAGAGCGGAGGCATTCATGGCTGGCGGTCATATCACCGCGAACTACGTACCCCAGGGCGATGACTGGCAGATCACCGTCACGGATGGTGACGGCAAGAAGACCGCGCGTGCGCCCGGTCTGATCGCCGCTCGGGACCAGGCCGATCAGCTGATCGAGCAGCTCTCGCCCGGCAAGTCGGGCCGCGTGGTGATCCACCTGCTCGACGGGGACGGCTTCGCCTTCACCACCGCCTACCTGCAGGCCAGGCACGGTCTGTCGGACGAGGCGACCCAGCGCGCGGCGCGCGCCGCCGCGGCCCACGCACCCGCTCAGTAGCGCTGCGGTCTGACCGGTGCCCCCTGGTCGGTGACTCTTCGCGACCCACCGATCACGCGCGCCGGAGACGTGCCGCCGGGGACCTTAGGATGGCGTTCGTGAACGCGCCGACCAGTAGTGCACCCCAGGAGGAAGCAGCGGTGGCCAGCCTCGAACCGAGCAGGCCGCCCGCCGGCCGGGGACGCCCGCGGGACGCCTCCCGCGATGCCGCGTTGCGCCAGGCCGCGATGGAGGTGCTGGCCCAGGTCGGCTACCGGGCGCTGACCATGGACGCCGTCGCCGCCCAGGCCAGAGCCGGGAAGGCCACGATCTACCGCCGCTGGGACTCCAAGCTCGACCTGGTCATCGACACCTGCAACGAGCTCGTCCAGCGCCGCATCCCGGAGCCGGACCTGGGTTCGGTCGCCGACGATCTCGGCGAGTTCCTGCGCGCCTTCGCCACGCTGCTGACCGGGCCGGTCGGCAAGGCCGCGCAAGCGCTGGTCGGCGAGCTTCCGCACGAGCCCGAGCTGGCGCTGAAGTTCCGCGAGTCGTT
This sequence comes from Saccharopolyspora karakumensis, assembly GCF_004349225.1. Classification (NCBI taxonomy): domain Bacteria; kingdom Bacillati; phylum Actinomycetota; class Actinomycetes; order Pseudonocardiales; family Pseudonocardiaceae; genus Saccharopolyspora; species Saccharopolyspora karakumensis. Next base: position 1,458 of record NZ_SMLA01000084.1, on the reverse strand, counting down.
CCTGCTGCCGCAGCGCGACGTGCTGCGCCGGATCATGGAGCGCGGCGTGCGGCGCGGCGAGATCGGCCCGAACGCCCCGATCGACACGGTCGGCGAGCTGGCCGGTGCGGGTCTGATCTACCGGCTGATGCTGGCCGACGAGCCGCTGGACACCGGTTTCGTGGACCGGTTGCTCAACGAAGCGCTGCTGCCGCTGTTGAAGCGCTGATCGTCTGCTTCACGCGCTAGGGTGGCCTCGCCCTGGGAAAACGGAGGTCGGCTCGTGTCCGAGGTTCTCACGCTCAACCGCTGGCCGGTGAAGTCGCTGCGCGGCGAGCAGCTGTCCGCCGCGCGCTTCGACGAGCGCGGCGTGGCGGGTGACCGCGCCCACGCGCTGCTCGACGAGCGGCCGAACCGAGCGGGCAACATCCTCACCGTTCGGCAGAACCAGACGTTGCTGTCCTGGTCGGCGAGCTACGGCGATCTGCCGGAGCCGACCGGGCCACCGACCCTCAACGGCCCGGATGACCAGCGGTTCTCCTGGGACGACCCGAAGCTCGCCGACGTGTTGGAGGAGTCGCTGGACATCCCGGTGAGCCTGCGCGCGGCCGACGGCCAGCAGGACCGCGGTCCGACGGTGCTGGTCACCTTCGAGTCATCGCTGCGCGGGTTGAGCGAGGAGATGGGCGCGGAGGTGGATCTGCGGCGCTTCCGCACGAACCTGCACGTGGACGCGGATCTGCCGCCGTTCGCCGAGCAGGACTGGGAAGCCGGAGCCACGATCACCGCGGGCGAGGTCGAACTGGCCGTGACCGGCGAGCACGCGGGCCCCTGCATCCGCTGCGCGGTGCCGAGCTGGGACGCCGACGGGCGCGAGCGCTGGCGGGAACTGCAAACTCACCTGATCCAGCGACACGAGAACAAGTTCGGCGTGATCATGCGGGTGACCCGGCCGGGCACGGTGAACGCGGGCGACGCGGTTCGGGTGGGTTGAGCGGGTTCCGGTGTTCTGGGGCCAGGTCCGAGACCCCAGAACGACCGGCACCTCACCTGAACAGCTTGCGCACGACCACCACGGTGACCAGTGCGCCGACCCCGATGAGCGCGTAGCGCACCTTGGGATCGTTCAGCTTCTCCATGACGCTGGCTTTGCCGGCGTCGACGAACCGCTGCGGATTCGCCTGCACGCTCAGCCTGTCCAACGTGTCGGCCAGCGCGTCACGCGCCTGCTCGATGTCACGCTCGATGGCATCTTGATCACGGGCCACGTGTCCTCCTCACGTTCACCTGGCTGCCCACACCGTAGTTCACCGAGGAATCCGCGCCGCATCAGCCGCGCCCATGTCGCCTGCTCGGGTCTCCACAGCCGCCTCAAGAACAAGATCGACGAGCGCGATACGCTGTGCACACCGAGGGGCCGTAGCCCAATTGGCAGAGGCACTAGGTTTAGGTCCTAGACAGTGAGGGTTCGAGTCCCTC
>NZ_SMLA01000083.1:0-20371 GCF_004349225.1 Saccharopolyspora karakumensis | reverse complement strand
GTGCAGGACCCGGATCTCAGCGGAGATGCGGGTTCCGATTCCGGTCGAGACCCGGGTGTGGAGGGGCAGTTCGGGTGATTCCGGCGTTCGATCGGGTGGGACCGTGACAACAGTCGTTGACAACGTAGTTAGGCTTCGCGCATGAATGGCGCATCGTGGCGGAACAGCACCAGCCGACGGCTCGAAACCGCTGACCGGCTGGGACTGGCCGTGCAGGTGCACGGACCGCCCGACGCGCCGACCGTGCTGGCGGTCCACGGATACCCGGACAACCACACCATCTGGGACGGAGTGGTCGCCGCGCTGTCCGACCGGTACCAGGTGGTCACCTACGACGTGCGCGGAGCGGGCGAGTCGGACCGGCCCGCGACCACGGACGGCTACCACGTCGACCAGCTCGCCGACGACCTCTTCCGCGTCGCCGACGCCGTCAGCCCGGACCGGCCGGTGCACCTGCTGGCGCACGACTGGGGATCGGTGCAGTCCTGGCACGCCGTCACCGAACCGCGCGCCGCGGAGCGCATCGCCTCCTACACCTCGATCTCCGGCCCGAGCCTGGACCACTACGGCCAGTGGCTGCGCTCGAAACTGCGCCCCCACCCGCGAGATCTGCGCGAACTGGCCACGCAGCTGGCCTTCTCCGCCTACATCGCGTTCTTCCAGCTGCCCGCCGCACCCGAGCTGGCCTGGCGCAGCGGCATCATGCCGAAGCTGATCTCGACGTTGGAACGCCTCGACCCCAAGGCCGCCGGGAAACCCACCCGTCCCGTCACCGCCGACGGCATCAACGGCCTGGAGCTCTACCGCGCCAACGCCGGACGCCTGGGCGATCCGGTCCGGCGGCACACCGGCGTCCCGGTGCAGGTCCTGGCACCGACCGGCGACCCGTTCGTCTCCACGCCCCTGCAGACCCAGATCGAGGGCCTGGCCGACGACCTGCGGGTGCGACGGCTCCCGGGCGGCCACTGGCTGCCGCGCAGCCGGCCCGAACTCGTGGCCCGCTGCGCCGCCGAACTCATCGACCACGTCGAAGGCGGCGAGCAGACCCGAGGATTGCGCAGCGCCCGGGTCCGACCCGGACGCGGCGACTTCGCCGACCAGCTCGTCGTCATTACCGGGGCGGGCAACGGCATCGGCCGGGCCACCGCGCAGGCCTTCGCCGAAGCCGGCGCGCACATCATCGCCGCCGACGTCGACGAGAAGGCCCTGCGCGGCACCGCGGACCTGCTCGGCGACGCCGTCACCACCTACCGCGTGGACGTCACCGACCGGACCGCGATGAGCGACTTCGCGCTGCGCGTGCGGACCGAGCTCGGGGTCCCGGACGTGGTGATCAACAACGCCGGGATCGGCCTGGCGGGGTCGTTCCTGGACACCAGCGTCGCCGACTGGGAGAACGTCATCGACGTCAACCTCTGGGGCGTCATCCACGGCTGCCGCCTGTTCGCCCGGCAGATGGTCGAGCGCGGCGAAGGCGGCCGGATCATCAACGTGGCCTCCGCCGCGGCGTACCTGCCCTCCCAGGTGCTGCCCGCCTACAGCACCACCAAGGCCGCCGTGCTGCGGTTGAGCGAGTGCCTGCGCGTGGAACTGGCCGCCGACGGGATCAAGGTGACCGCGGTGTGCCCGGGACTGGTCAACACGGGCATCACCACCAGCAGCCGCTTCGCGGGCACCGACGACCTGGAGCAGGCCAAGCGCAGGCGCGCGGCCACCGAGCTCTACCAGCGCCGCGACTACAGCCCGCAGCGCGCCGCCGAGGAGATCCTGCGCGCGACCCGCCGGGCCCCGGCCATCGCGCCGGTGACGCCGGAAGCGCGTGCCGGACTGGTCCTCTCGCGGCTGACCCCGCGCCTGCTGCGCGCCGCAGCACGGGCCGACCTCATGCCCAAGTAGGAGGAGGCATGCCGCAACTCGACCCCGGCGACCCCGACCGCGTCGCGCTGCACGCCCGCGACGTGGAGTTCGACTGGTCCCAGCTGCCGATGCACTGGATCCCCGGCGAGCCGTTCGCCACGCACTGGGTGAACTTCCTGCACCTGGTGCTGCCGGAGGGCGAACGCTGGTTCGTCGAGGTGTTCAAGCAGGCGCTGCCGCTGATCAACGACGAGCGGCTCGCCGAGGACGTGCGCGGTTTCGTCGGCCAGGAGGCCGTGCACGCCGAATCGCACCAGGGCGTCATCGACCACTTCGACGCGCACGGCCTCGACACCCGGCCGTTCGTCGACCAGGTCCGCTGGATGTTCCGCAAGACCCTCGGCGACCGCCCGCTGCGCGGCAAGCGCGCCGAGTCCTGGCTGGTGCAGCGGCTGGCGCTGATCGCCGCGATCGAGCACTTCACCGCCTTCCTCGGCCAATGGGTGCTCGACGCCGAGGAACTGGACCTGGCGGGCGCCGACGAGACGATGCTGGACCTGCTGCGCTGGCACGGCGCCGAGGAGGTCGAGCACCGCGCGGTCGCCTTCGAGGTCTACCAGCACGTCCACGGCCGGTACGGGCAGCGCTGCCTGTCGATGCTGCTGGCGACGGCCGTGCTGACGATCCTGTGGGTGCGCGGTATGCGATTCCTGATGGCCGCCGACCCGGTGCTGCGCGGCAGGCGCAAGCCCCGCTGGCGCGACCTGATCCGCACCGGGCGCCTCGGCCTCACCCCCGGCTACCGGGCGCTGTTCGGCTCGATCCCCGCGTTCTTCCGCCCCGGTTACCACCCGTCGCAGCACGGATCCACGGCCCAGGCGGTGGCATACCTGGCGAGCTCACCGGCGGCGCTGGCGGCAGGGCACTAGATGACCGCGGAACGACAGTCGCGGCCCGACCGGCTGATGCGCGTGCTGCACCGGGTGGTCGGCGGAGTGGAATGGCTGCACCGCAACAGCCGCCGGCACGCCGGGCCACCCCAGCCGGTCAACCACGACCTCCCGCTGGTGATCTCCCGGATCAGCACCGAGGCCGACGGCGTCCGCAGCCTGCGCTTGACCCGGCCCGACGGCGGCGTCCTGCCCGCCTGGCAGCCGGGTGCGCACCTGGACGTGCTGCTGCCGTCCGGGCGGAAGCGGCAGTACTCGCTGTGCGGCCCACCGGGAGAGCGCCGGTACTACCGGATCGCGGTGCGGCGCTTGGCCGACGGAGCGGGCGGATCACGAGAGATCCACGACGAGCTCGCCGAAGGCGACCGGATCGCGGCGCGCGGCCCGCGCAACGCGTTCCCCTTCGTCGCCGGGCGCTCCTACCTGTTCGTCGCCGGCGGCATCGGCATCACGCCGATCCTGCCGATGGTGCGCACCGCCGCGACGCGCGGAGCCGACTGGCGGCTGGTCTACGCGGGACGATCCCGCGCCTCGATGCCGTTCCTCGACGAGCTCGCCGACCTGCCCGCCGACCGGGTGTGGATCCGGCCCGACACCGAGTTCGGCATCCCCGCCGCGGGCGGCGAACTGCTCGCGCACGCCCCGCTGGGCGCCTCGGTCTACGCCTGCGGTCCGGTTCCGATGATCACGGCGCTCCGCCTGGGACTGCCCGGCAGCACCGCGAGAGGCCTGCACTGGGAACGCTTCTCGGCACCGCCGATCGTCGACGGGCGGGCCTTCACCGTGGAGCTGACCCGCAGCGGACGCACCGTCGAGGTGCCCGCCGACCGCACCGCGCTGGAAGCGATCGGCGAGGTGCTGCCCGACGTCGCCTACTCGTGCCGCCAGGGCTTCTGCGGCACGTGCCAGGTCCCGCTGCTGTCCGGTCAGGTGCGCAGGCGCGGCCGGTCGCGCGGCGACGACGTGGCCATCTGCGTGGATCGAGGGCAGGGGCACATCGCCGTCGATCTGTGAAGCCCCGGTCGGGGGACCGGAGGGGAAGCGGGGCCGCCCGGTGGCGGGGTGCAGCCGGGCGGTCCCGCGAAAATCGCTTCCGGAGGCCGAAGCCCGGGCCGTAGGGTCGTGAGGAGCGACCTGGGAGGCACCGTGGAACTCGAAGGCCTGACCGAGATCACCTCGACCGGCGAGCTGGAAGAGGTGGTCGGCGCACCGCTGCAGCGGGTCCTGGACAAGCAGCGCCCCGCGCTGCACGCGCTGGACCGGGAGTGGCTGGCCGCCTCCCCGTTCTGCCTGGTCGCCACCTCGGACGCCGACGGCCGGTGCGACGTCTCGCCGAAGGGCGACCCGCCCGGCTTCACCCACGTCCTCGACGACACGACGATCGCCATCCCGGAACGCCCCGGCAACCGCCGCGTCGACGGGTTCCGCAACGTGCTGGCCAACCCGCACGTCGGACTCCTCTACTTCATCCCCGGCCGCGGGGACACGTTGCGGATCAACGGCCGCGCCCGGCTGCTGCGCGACGCCCCGTTCTTCGAGCGCATGGTCGTCAAGGGCCACCGCCCGAGCGTGGTGCTGCTGGTGGAGGTCGAGGAGGTCTTCCACCACTGCTCCAAGGCGTTCCTGCGATCCGGGCTGTGGGACAGCCGGACCTGGGACCCCGAAGCCGTGCCCTCCCGAGCCCACATCGCCAAGAACCTCGAACGCCCGAACGACTCGATGTCCGAGCTGGAGCACTACTACTCCGACGAGCGCTACGCCAAGCTCCTCTACGACGCGAAGGCCTGACCCCGCCACCCCGCCACCGCGTCGCCGCAGCGCACCGGCCCAACAGGTCGGGTGGCACGTCAGCAGGTGTGCGAGATCGACGAGGTGGGTAGCCTCCGAGTCATGGCGGCCACGTGGCTGAACTGGCCGGTGCTGCGGCAGCTCACCGGCCCCGACCGGCTGGCCCGAGGCCCCGCGGCCCGGTCCCGGCGCACCGACGAGATGCGGGCGCGCACCAGCGACGCCGACAGCGTCACCCGCTCGGTGTGCCCCTACTGCGCGGTCGGCTGCGGCCAGCGGATCTACACCTCCGGCGGGCGGATCACCCAGATCGAAGGTGACCCGGACTCGCCGATCAGCCGAGGCCGGTTGTGCCCCAAGGGCTCGGCCTCGCGCGAACTGGTCACCTCACCGCTGCGCGAGACCAAGGTCCGCTACCGGCGCCCGCACGGCACCGAGTGGGAAGACCTCGACCTGGACACCGCGCTGGACATGATCGCCGACCGGGTGCTGGCCACCCGGGACGCCACCTGGGAGGACGCCGACGCCGACGGCAGGCCGCTGCGGCGCACGATGGGCATCGCGAGCCTCGGAGGAGCGACCCTCGACAACGAGGAGAACTACCTCATGAAGAAGCTCTACACCGCCCTCGGCGCGATCCAGGTGGAGAACCAGGCGCGCATTTGACACTCCTCCACGGTGCCCGGTCTGGGCGCCTCCTTCGGGCGCGGCGGCGCCACCACCTTCCAGCAGGACCTCGCCGAATCGGACTGCATCCTCATCCAGGGCTCCAACATGGCCGAAGCCCACCCCGTCGGGTTCCAGTGGGTCATGGAGGCCAAGAAGCGCGGCGCCACGGTCATCCACGTCGACCCGCGCTACACGCGCACCTCGGCGGTGGCGCACAAGCACGTCGCGCTGCGGGCCGGGAGCGACATCGCCTTCCTCGGAGGGCTGATCAACCACGTGCTGACCCGCGAGGCCCACTTCCACGACTACGTCGTCAACTACACCAACGCGGCGATGATCGTCGGCGAGGACTTCCGCGACACCGAGGACCTCGACGGCGTGTTCTCCGGCTTCGACCCCGAGGCGGGCAGCTACGACACCGCCACCTGGCAGTACCAGGGCAGCCACGCCGTCCCGCCCGTCGGCGGGCACGGTCCCGAACAGGCGCCGACCACCCGGCACGGCCGGGAGCGCCAGAGCAGCCGTCCCGAGCGCACCGGCTCCGGCGGGCCCGTCTACCACGGCCGCCCCGACTCCGATCCCACGCTGCAACACCCGCGCTGCGTGTTCCAGCTGCTCAAGCGGCACTACGCCCGCTACACCCCGGACGTGGTGGAGGAGATCTGCGGGATCTCGCAGGACGACTTCGCCTGGGTCGCCGACCAGCTCGTCGCCAACTCCGGACGCGACCGCACCTCGGCCATCGCCTACGCCGTGGGCTGGACCCACCACACCGTCGGAGCGCAGTACATCCGGGCGGCCTCGATCCTCCAGCTGCTGCTGGGCAACATCGGGAGGCCGGGCGGCGGCATCCTCGCGCTGCGCGGGCACGCCAGCATCCAGGGCTCCACCGACATCCCGACCCTGTTCAACCTGCTGCCCGGCTACATCCCGATGCCGCACGCCCACACCGACACCGACCTGGAGTCCTTCGTCGCCGACGACGAGCACGCCTGCGGCTACTGGGCCAACATCCGCTCCTACCTGGTCAGCCTGCTCAAGGCCTGGTGGGGCGAGCACGCCACCGTCGACAACGACTTCTGCTTCGACCGGCTGCCCCGGCTCACCGGCGACCACGGCACCTTCCAGACCGTCATCGACCAGATCGAGGGCCGCTGCAAGGGCTACTTCGTCATCGGCGAGAACCCCGCGGTGGGCACCGCCAACTCGCGCCAGCAGCGCATGGGCCTCGCCGCGCTGGACTGGCTGGTGGTGCGCGACCTCAACATGATCGAGACCGCCACCTTCTGGAAGAACGGTCCCGAGATCGAGACCGGCGAGATGCGCACCGCCGACATCGGCACCGAGGTCTTCTTCCTGCCCGCCGCCTCGCACACCGAGAAGGACGGCACCTTCACCAACACCCAGCGGCTCCTGCAGTGGCACCACAAGGCCGTCGAACCCACCGATGACCAGCGCAGCGACCTGTGGTTCTACTACCACCTCGGCCGCCGCATCCGCGACAAGCTCAGCGGCGAGACCGAACGCGACCGCGCCCTGCTGGAGCTGACCTGGGACTACCCGACGCACGGCGATCTCGACGAGCCCAGCGCCGAAGCCGTGCTCGCCGAGATCAACGGTCACGACGGCAACGGCGAGCCGCTGTCGGCCTACCCCCAGCTCCGTTCCGACGGCTCCACCAGCTGCGGCTGCTGGATCTACTGCGGCGTCACCGCCGACGGCGTCAACCAGTCCGCCCGCCGCACACCCGGCCACCAGCAGAGCCGCGTGGCGCCCGAGTGGGGCTGGGCGTGGCCGGCCAACCGCCGCATCCTCTACAACCGCGCCTCGGCCGACCCCGAGGGCCGCCCGTGGAGCGAGCGCAAGGCCTACGTGTGGTGGGACGAGGAAAGCGGCGAGTGGACCGGCCACGACGTCCCCGACTTCGACAAGACCAAGCGCCCCGACTACCGGCCCGGAAGCGGAACCGTCGGACCGGAGGGCATCGCGGGCACCGAACCGTTCATCATGCAGAGCGACGGACGCGGCTGGCTCTACGTGCCCGCGGGGCTCGTCGACGGCCCGTTCCCGGCGCACTACGAGCCGCAGGAATCCCCGATCGCCAACCTGCTGCACCCCCACCAGCAGCGCAATCCCGCACGCCAGATCAACTCGCGCCCGGAGAACCGGTACCAGCCCAGCGCGGGAGAACCCGGCAGCGAGGTCTTCCCGTACGTGTTCACCACGTTCCGGCTCACCGAGCACCACACGGCCGGCGGGATGAGCCGCTGGCTGCGGCACCTCAGCGAACTCGCCCCCGCCCTGTTCGTGGAGGTCTCCCCGCAGCTGGCCGCCGAACGCGGTCTCGAGCACGGCGACTGGGCCACCGTGATCACCGGGCGCAGCGCCATCGAGGCCCGGGTGATGGTCACCGAGCGGATGCTGCCGCTGCGGGTCGCCGGCCGCACCCTGCACCAGATCGGCATCCCCTGGCACTGGGGGCCCAACGGCCTGACCACCGGCGACGCCGCCAACGAACTCATCGGCGTGGCGCTGGACCCCAACGTGCACATCATGGAGACCAAGGCCGGGGCCTGCGACATCCGGCCCGGACGGCGACCGCGCGCGGCCGCGCTCAACCGCCTGGTCGCCGAGTACCGCGACCGCGCGGGCATCGACGAGCGCACCGGTACCGAGCACTCCGACGACCCCAGACAGGCAGGAGGCTGAACGTGACCGTCAACCGGCTGTCCGGACCGCTGCCCGACCCGGCGGGGGAGACCGGCTACCCGCCGGAGCCCCGCGCCGGGTTCTTCACCGACACCAGCGTGTGCATCGGCTGCAAGGCCTGCGAGGTCGCCTGCAAGCAGTGGAACCTGCTGCCCGAGGACGGCATGGACCTCACCGGCATGTCCTACGACAACACCGAGGCGCTCAGCGGCACGACCTGGCGGCACGTGGCCTTCGTCGAGCAGCGGGGCACGCCCGCCGAGCTGGGCATGCCCGAGTTCGGCGCACCGGACGAGCAGCAGGTGCGCTGGCTGATGTCCTCCGACGTGTGCAAGCACTGCACGCACGCGGCTTGCCTGGACGTGTGCCCGACCGGGGCGCTGATCCGCACCGAGCACGGCACGGTCGTGGTGCAGGACGACGTGTGCAACGGCTGCGGCTACTGCGTGCCGGCCTGCCCCTACGGCGTGATCGACATCCGTCCCGACACCGGCGGAGCCGCCAAGTGCACGATGTGCCAGGACCGCCTCGGAGCCGGGCTGATGCCCGCCTGCGCCGCCGCCTGCCCGACCGAGTCCATCCAGTACGGCCCGCTCGACGAGCTGCGCGAACGCGCCGCGATGCGGGTCGACGAACTGCACGAGCAGGGGGTGACCAGCGCCCGCCTCTACGGCCACGAGCCCACCGACGGCGTCGGGGGGGACGGGGCGTTCTTCCTGCTGCTCGACGACCCCGAGGTCTACGGCCTGCCACCCGATCCCGTGGTCACCACCCGCGACCTGCCCTCGATGTGGCGGCACGCTGCCGCGGGCGCGCTCACCGCCGCCGCGCTCATCGCCGGATCGTTCCTCGGGAGGAGAAGGTGACCTCCTACTACGGCCGCCCGGTCCTCAAGGAACCGGTGTGGAAGGTCCCGGACGTCCCCGCCTACCTCTACCTCGGCGGGATGGCCGGGGCCTCGTCGACGATGGCGCTGCTGGCCGATCTCACCGGACGGCGGCGGCTGGCCCGCGCGGGCCGGCTGGCGGCGGCGGTGGGCGCGACCACCAGCGTCGGCTTCCTGGTGCACGACCTGGGACGTCCGATGCGGTTCCTGGCCATGCTGCGGGTGCTCAAGCCGACCTCGCCGCTGAGCGTCGGATCGTGGATCCTCGCGCCGTTCTCCGGCTTGGCCGGGGCCGCGGCGGCCAGCGAGCTCACCGGTCTGCTCCCGCTGCCCGGCCGCGCGGCCGGGGCGGTGGCGGGCGTGATCGCACCGGCCATGACCACCTACACCGCCGTGCTGCTGTCCGACACGGCCGTGCCGGGCTGGCACGAGGGCTACCGGGAGCTGCCGTTCGTGTTCGCCGGCAGCGCTGTGTCCAGCGCTGGGGCGGTGGGCATGGTGGTCGCTCCCACCGAGTCCCGGCCCGCGCGGCGGATGGCGGTGGCCGGAGCGGTGCTGGAACTGGCCGCGAGCAGGCGCATGGAGTCCCGGCTCGGGCTGGCGGCTGAGGCCTACCGCACCGGCCGCGCGGGTAGGGTGCTGCGAACGGCGCGGGCGGCCACTGCGGTGGGCGCCGGGCTCGCGCTGGTGGCCGGACGCAGCCGCGCGGCGGCGCTCGCGGCGGGCGGGTGCCTGACCCTCGGGGCGATCGCGACCCGCTTCGGCGTCTTCGAAGCCGGCCGCGAGACGGCTCGCGACCCTCGGTACGTGGTCGAGCCGCAACGCGAACGCGTGGGCGAAGCAGGGTCCTCGGTCCGTGGGCAACAGCACTGATCGAATGCGGATGTTGACGTTCGGTAGTCACTCACGTGAGTGAGTAGTGGTTCAACTCTCACCGTGCGTGGTTTGATTTCAGGTGAATAACGCATTTCTGATCAAGAAATGACCAGCTGAAACGTCCGCATCGTCGCGATCTTGATTACGTTTCTATGACGAGCGCCACCGTCTCACGGTTTTGTTCACGCTTTTCAGCTACGTAGCGTTGCCCGGCGTCGGCGCCCCCGAGCCGACGGCAAGACCGGAAGCCCGCAGCGCCGAACCCTGCCCGGCGGGCTCTCCGAAACCCCGAGACGCATTGCGGGCAGGGACGTGACGACCGCCGGAACCCGGCGCGGCGGGCCGAATCGGCCCCAGCGCCCGGGACGCCGGAGTCGAGGCGGCACGAAGGCGCTGCTGGAGACGAAGACAGAAAATGGGCAAGCACCGCAAGTCCACCCCCAGCCGCCGCACCGTCACCCGCGTCGCCGTCGCCGGCGCCATGGTCGCCGCGCCGTTCGCGATGACCATGCCGGCCAACGCGGCCTCGGAGTCCACCTGGGACGCCGTCGCGCAGTGCGAGAGCGGTGGCAACTGGAGCATCAACACCGGCAACGGTTACTACGGCGGTCTGCAGTTCAGCGCGTCCACCTGGTCCGCCTACGGCGGCACCAGCTACGCCTCGAACGCCGCGCAGGCCAGCAAGTCGCAGCAGATCGCCGTCGCCGAGCGCGTGCTGCAGGCGCAGGGCCCGGGTGCGTGGCCGGTGTGCTCGAAGAAGGCCGGCCTGAGCAAGAGCGGCAGCGCCGAGCACCAGGACGTCTCCTCGGGCAGCAGCAGCGAGAAGAGCACCGAGAAGAAGTCCACCACCAAGAAGAAGAACCCGGTGCGCAAGACCGTCAAGGTCGAGGGCACCTACACCGTGCAGACCGGTGACACCCTGGGTTCCATCGCGCAGAAGTACGGCGTGAGCTGGGAGTCGGTCTTCGAGAAGAACCGTTCGGCCGTCAAGGACGCGAACCTGATCTTCCCGGGGCAGCAGCTCGCCATCAAGTGACCCACCCCGTCTTCGGACCTGGGTGCGCATGAACGAGGGACCCCGCCTTCCTCTCTCCGGCGGGGTCCCTCGTCTGCGATCGCCTGAACGCCTCTCACTTGAGCTTGCGGCGGCGCAGATCGTTGCGGATGTCCCACGCGGTCCAGCCGATTCCGGCGAAGGCGAGAAAGCCCAGCAGCAGGACGAGTTCGGTCATGTTCGGCTCCCTTCGGAACGTGACGGACGCCGTCGGGATCAAATCCGAGAGTAATTGCACGTCTGTTGATCGCCGAGCGTATCGCCGCAATAGACCCCAACGGGTGAGCCGCGGGACGTGAATGATCCGCCGTTCGGCCTCAAACCTCAGCAGCCGCAAGAAAACATCCGGAGATCATGAAATCGGTTCTGATCTGTCGAACTCGCGCGCTGATCACCTAGCGTGCCGTCGCGGAATCAGTGCGGGTGAAAGATCCCCGATCGCGGGAAGCCCCGGCATGTCAACCCCGCAGAGCCCCGGGATGCGGCCGGACCATGGACGTGACCGCACTCACCCCGCGTGCCCCTAGCCCCGACATTCGGAAAGGGGACCCCGATGCTCCTCGCACTTCAAGCGGACGCCGCGGCCGAGTCCGGACTCGACAGCTGGGTCGGACCAGCCGCCATCACCACCGGTGTCCTGCTATTGATCGTCGCGCTGTTTCGCCGCAGCCGGGCCACACTGGCCAAGAAGCGAAGGGCGGCGCGGCCTGGTGCGGCCGATTAGCGGTGTCGCGCAGCCCTGAGCCGACCCGGCGTGCCGCGTGCGACGGCCGCCTGAGGGGGGAGGGGACGCATGACCGACACCACGCGGGACACCGACGAGCCATCGGTCGACCAGACGCCGGCCCAGCGCCAGGCGCCCGAGCAGCAGAGCACCGGACGGCACCGGCCACCTGACCAGCGCCAGAGCGTCGACCAGCACTGGAAGGTCGTCCCCGCGCCGGAGCAGCAGCCCGTGGACGCGGGCCGCATGGACCTGCGCACCACCATGGCCGTCAACGCCGGACGGATGGCCGCCTCGATGTCGCAGCGCCTCGGTCTCGGCTCCGGCGGCATGATCGGTGGCCGTCTCGCCCTGACGCTACAACCCAACCTCCTGCAGCGGTTGGCAACCGGTCGGCGTGTCGTCATGGTCACCGGCACCAACGGCAAGACCACGACCACCCAGATGGTCGCCGAAGCCATGCGCGCGCAAGCCCCGGCCGTCAGCAACGCCACCGGCGCGAACATGCTCGACGGCCACGTCGCCGCCCTGCTGACCCGGCTCGACGCCCCGTTCGCCGCGCTGGAGGTCGACGAGCTGCACCTGGCGCAGGTCACCGACCGGTTCGAACCCGCCGCGATCCTGCTGCTCAACCTCAGCCGCGACCAGCTCGACCGGGTCGGCGAGGTGCGCACCGTGGCCGCGAGCCTGCAACGCGCCCTCGCCCAGGCCCCCGGCGCGCAGGTCATCGCCAACCGCGACGACCCCAACGTCGTCTTCGCCGCCGCCGGCCACCCCAACGTCACCTGGATCTCGGGTGGCGTGCGGTGGCGCGACGACGCGCTGAACTGCCCCCAGTGCGGCGCCTTCATCGGTGACGTCGACCGCGACTGGCGCTGCCAGTGCGGCCTGGCCCGGCCCTCGGCCGACTGGAAGGTCACCGACACCGGAGTCCTCGACTCCGCGGGCACCCACCACGAACTCGCCCTGGCCCTGCCCGGCCACGTCAACCGGGTCAACGCCACCTTCGCCCTGGCCGCGGCGCTGCACCTCGGCGGCGAGGAGGCCTCCGCGCTCGCCCGGATCCGACGCATCTCGCAGGCCGCGGGCCGCTACGACACCGTCCGACTCGGCGGGCGCCGGGTCCGGCTGCTGCTGGCCAAGAACCCCGCCAGCTGGCTGGAGATGCTCGACCTGGTCTCCGGCAACGACGAACCGCTGGTCCTGGTCGTCAACAGCCGCGAAGCCGACGGCTACGACGTCTCCTGGTTGTGGGACGTCGACTTCGAGATGCTGCGCGGCAGACCCGTCCAGGTCGCGGGCGACCGGGCCCTGGACCTCGCGGTCCGCCTGCGCTACGCCGGGGTGCAGGCCAACGTCGCCTCCGCGGTCGAGGTCGCACTCGGCAGCACCTTCGGCGGCCTGCCCGACGTCATCGCCAACTACACCGCCTTCCGCGACGTGCTCACCAGGAGCCGCACATGACCGGGGAACGAGTCCGCATCGCCCTCGTCCTGCCAGACCTGCTGGGGACCTACGGGGACCGCGGCAACGCGATCGTGCTCGCACAGCGCCTCCGCTGGCGCGGGATCGGCAGCGAGCTGGTCACCGTGCTCTCCTCCGACGACGCCGTGCCCGAGGACTGCGACCTGTACCTGATCGGCGGGGGAGAGGACGTCGCGCAGGTCGCCGCCGTCCGCTTCCTGCGCAGGGGAGGGGGCCTGACCCGGGCGGTGCAGCAAGGGGTTCCGGTGCTGGGCATCTGCGGCGGGCTGCAGGTGCTGGGCACCGGCTTCGTCACCGGCGACGGGCAGCGCCACGAAGGCCTGGGCCTCGTCGACGCCTCCACCGAACCCGGGAAGGGACGAGCCATCGGCGAGGTCACCACCCAGTCCACCCTGGGCGGGGTCGGGATGCTCACCGGGTTCGAGAACCACCTCGGCCGCACCACGCTCGGCCCCGGCTCGCACGCGCTGGGCAGGGTGGTGCGCGGCACCGGCAACGGGCACGACGAGGCCGAGGGCGCGGTCACCGGCCACGTCATCTGCACCTACATGCACGGGCCCGTTCTCGCGCGGAACCCGAAGCTGGCCGACCTGCTGCTGGAATGGGCCATCGGCGAGCCGTTGGAACCCCTGCCGGACCCGCCCGAGCTCAAGGCGCTGCGCACCGAACGCACCCGCGTGCACGTGCGCAACCGCAAGTAGGTCAGCGACGAGCGAGCCGGCCCAGCTTCTGCAGGGCCGGCTTCAGCTCGGGCGCCCGCAGCAGCGCCAGCACCCCGAGGCTCACCGCGAGCACCACGATCCCGTGCAGCACCAACGCCATCCAGGCGTCGAGCATCGGGCTCAGCGGCCCGGTCAGCGACCGCACGCCGCCCAGCACGGCCAGCGAGCACAGCGCCCCGACCGCCCCGGCCACCAGAGCGCGCAGGCATCCCAGCAGCGTCGCGCCCGTGCGCAGCGGTCCGATGCGGGCGCGCAGCCAGATCTGCCCGACGACCGCGCCCAGCAGGAAGCTCGCCGACATGGCCGCGGTCACCCCGAGGACCAGGTCCTGCGGATCGACCGTGGCCAGCACGAGGTAGCACAGCGCGCTGCGCACCACGACCATGATCACGTTGATCCAGGTCGGGGTGCGCGCGTCGTGCATCGCGTAGAACGCCCGCAGCTGGAGCATGGTGATGCCGAACGGCACGACCCCGGCCGCCGCAGCGGCCAGCGCCCAGCCGAGCCGCCCGGCGGCGGCCACGTCGCTGGCGCCCAGCGAGAAGAACGCCACCGCCAGCGGACCGCCCGCCACCACCAGCAGCGCGCTGACCGGCATCAGCAGCACCGCGGTCATCCGCGTCCCCCACGCGACGTCGTCGACGAACGCCCGCGTCCTGCCCGCGGCGGCGGCCTCGCTGATACGCGGCATCAACGCCGTCAGCAGCGACACCCCCAGCACGCCGTAGGGGACCTGCGAGAGCAGCCAGGCGTAGTTGAACGTCGCCACGCTGCCCGGCGTGCCCTGCGCGGTGACCCGGGTGATCACGACCATCCCGGCCTGGCTGATCAGCGTGTAGAGCACCACCCACCCGGCCAGGCCGCCGAACTCCGACAGGCGCCGGTCCCACCCCCACCGCCACCGGTACCGGAAACCGCTGCGCCGCAGCGACACCACCATCACCAGCAGCTGGGTGGTGATCCCCGCCAGCGTGCCCAGGCCCAGCACCAGGAGCTTCGGCTCGCCGATGCGCACCGGGTCGGTGGAGATCTCCCCGGGCACCAGCGCGTAGACGATCACGGTGGCGATGACGACGAGGTTGTTGAACACCGGCGCCCACGCGGGAGTGCCGAAGACACCGCGCACGTTGAGGATCGCCTGCAGCAGCGCCGACATGCCGTAGCAGACGATGCCCGGCAGCAGCAGGTAGGCGAACGCCGTGGTCAGCTCGGCGTTGGCGCGGGTGTCGGCCCCCAGGTAGAGCGCGGTGAGCAGACCGGCGCAGGCGACGGCCACGGCGGTGGCGACCGCGAGCAGCACGCCACCCATGGTGATCATCCACTGCGCGTAGGACTCTCCCTGCTTCGGTCCCTCCTGCTGCGCCCGCACCAGCAGCGGCACGGCGATGCTGGTCAGCACCCCGCCCAGCAGCAGCTCGTTGACCACGGTCGGCAGGGTGTTGGCCACGGTGTAGGAGTCGTTGACCATGCCCAGCCCGAGCACCACCACCAGCAGCACCTTGGCGAGCAGACCGCTGACCCTGCTGGTCGCGGTGGCCACCGCCATCGCCGCGCTCGCGCGGGCCAGTGAAGGTCGGCGGACACCGGTGTCGGCCTGATCGACCACGTAGCCCTCCCGTCGGCGCGTTCGATGCTGAAGGTGCCACGAAACACCCGGTCTCGCCGGGTGAAGCCGATCCGTGGCAGGCTGATCGAAACGCCTGCGGAAGGGGAGCGCGCGTGATCGTGTTCGGGGTCGTGCTGCTGATCGCCGGAGCGGTGGTGGCCGTCGTGTTCGGCGGCGACGCGGGAGGCTGGCTGCTGCCGGTCGGCCTGATGGCCGCAGGACTGGGCATCAGCGTCGCGGGCCTGGTCGCACGGCTGCGCCGGTCACCGGCGCGGGCCGCGGTGCGCGCCCACCGCGCGGGTGCGGCGGGTTCGCCGATCGACCGGCTCCGCGCGGTGCCCGCGATGGTGGGCACGACCGCGCGCGGCCGCAATCCGGAACTCCCGCGCTACCAGCTGCTGCTGTGGCTGATCGCGCTGGTCTACCTGGTCTCGCCGATCGACTTCATCCCGGAGTTCCTGCCGCTGCTGGGCATCGGCGATGACATCGGCGTCGCGAGCTGGTTGCTGACCAGCCTCTACGCGGAGTCGGGCAACTACATCGCCGCCCGGGATCAGCGCGAGGTCGAGCCCGGCGAGTCTCAGTAGGACTCGCCGGGCTGGTACTGCTGGGTGTCGGGTTCGTCGTCGGCCCGGCGGCGCTTCTTCCGGCGGCCGAACAGCCCGTGGTCGACCGACCAGGTGCCCGCGTTGAAGCTCATCGCGAGGGTGGCGGCGCCGACGGCGAGGGGCAGCTCGAAGCCGTTCGGCGCGAACAGGCCGTACGGCAGGTGCACGAACAGGATCGCCCCGGCCATGTCGATGGCCACCGCCAGCCCGACCAGGGGCAGCGCGATGCCGAGGATCAGCAGGATCCCGCCGGCGAGCTCCACGACGGTCGCGTACCAGGCGGCGACCTGCGGGAAGGGGATCCCCATCTTGCCGAAGTTCTCGGTCGTGGCCGGTATGCCCCAGGTCATGAGCTTCTGCCACCCGTGCGCGATGAGGATGATCCCGACCCCGATGCGGCCGAGTAGCGTGAGCAGGCTCCGAAGCGCGGTCATGGCGACTCCCGTGTTGAACACCTAGCGTCGAAGCACCAGTGTCACGGCGATCGGGCCAACCGACATCTCGGGCCGCTCGCGCGGTTCGGCCCCGGCGGTCGTTGCGCCGGGGCCGAACCGGTTCAGGGCCTCACTTGAGCAGGTTGCGGGCCATGACCATGCGCTGGACCTGGTTGGTGCCCTCGTAGATCTGGGTGATCTTGGCGTCGCGCATCATGCGCTCGACCGGGAAGTCGCGGGTGTAGCCCGCGCCGCCGAACAGCTGCACCGCGTCGGTGGTGACCTCCATGGCCACGTCCGAGGCGAAGCACTTCGCGGCGGCGGAGATGAACCCGAGGTTGGGCTCGCCGCGTTCGGCGCGCGCCGCGGCCACGTAGACCATCTGGCGGGCCGACTCCACCTTCATCGCCATGTCGGCGAGCATGAACTGCACGCCCTGGAACTCGGAGATGGACTTGCCGAACTGCTTGCGCTCCTTGACGTAGGCCAACGCCTGGTCCAGCGCGCCCTGCGCGATGCCGACCGCCTGCGCGCCGATCGTGGGACGCGTGTGGTCCAGGGTCTTCAGCGCGGTCTTGAACCCGGTGCCCGGTTCGCCGATGATCCGGTCGGCCGGGATGGTGGCGTCCTCGAAGTACAGCTCGACGGTCGGGGAGCCCTTGATGCCGAGCTTCTTCTCCTTCGGCCCGACGGTGAAGCCCGGGTCGTCGGCGTGCACGGCGAAGGCGCTGATGCCGTTGGCGCCCTTCTCCGGGTCGGTCACGGCCATGACCGTGTACCACTTCGACACACCGCCGTTGGTGATCCAGCACTTGCTGCCGTTGAGCACCCAGTTGTCGCCGTCGAGGCGGGCGCGGGTCTTCATCGCCGCGGCGTCGGAGCCGGCCTCGCGCTCGGACAGCGCGTAGGAGGCGGTGGTCTCACCGCCGGCGATCGAGGGCAGGACCTGCTTCTTGAGGTCCTCGGAGGCCGACAGGATGATCGGCATGGTGCCGAGCTTGTTCACCGCGGGGATCAGCGAGGAGGAGCCGCACACGCGCGCGACCTCTTCGATGACGATGCAGGTGGCCACCGAGTCGGCGCCCTCGCCGCCGTACTCCTCGGGGATGTGGGTCGCGGCGAAACCCGCCTTGACCAGCGCTTCGAGCGCCTCCTTGGGGTAGCGCTCCTGCTCGTCGACCTCCGCCGCGTGGGGCGCGATCTCCTTCTCGGCGAGGGCGCGCACCGCGTCGCGCAGCGCGTCGTGCTCCTCGGCGAGCTGGTAGGTGCCGAAGTTCGGGTCCACCGGGTCCCTCCCTAGTCCCGTCGCATCGCCGCGGCGGGGTTTCGTCGCAATGCCGCCTGCGTCACGCGGCGGACCGATATCGAGGTCATCGTAACGGCACTGAGTGCCACTAGCAATTCGCCGGTGCTATATTCCGGCCATGTCCGAGGCAGTCGCTGCGGCGCCCAAGTCCCGTTCCGGACGAACTCCGCACGGCCGCCGGAAGGTGCGCAGCGCGATCGCGGTCGCGGCGCTGGAGAAGTTCGCCGAGCAGGGCTTCGAGGCGACCACTGTGGACCAGGTCGCCGAGGCCGCCGGGGTCGGCAGGCGGACCTTCTTCCGGTACTTCCGGTCCAAGGAGGACGTCGTGTTCCCCGGGCACGACGAGCGGCTGGCCGAGGTCGTCGAGCTCCTGGAGGCGGCCTCCGCGGACGCCGACCCGCTGCTGGTGCTGGGCGAGGCGGCCGAGTTCGTGCTCGGGATGTACCTGGAGGAGCCCGAGGTCTCGCGCAAGCGCTCGGAGCTGACCAGGCAGGTTTCCTCCTTGCGGGACAAGGAGATCGCGAGCATCGATCGCTACCAGCGGGTCTTCGCCCGCTACCTGCGGGCTCGCTTCGCCGATCAGCCCGATGGCGAGCTGCACGCGGCGGTGGTCGCCGCGGCGGTGGTCGCCGCGCACAACCACGTCCTGCGCCAGTGGCTGCGCAGCGGGGGAGAGCTCGACGCCAGGGCGGCGTTGCGGCACGCCACCGGCCGGCTCGGCGAAGCCCTCTCCGGTCAGTGGCCGAGGGGAGGCTCCGACGAGGATCGGGAGTCGGTCGTGGTGGCGGCGGTGCGCACGTCGGCCTCGGCCGAGGTGGTCCTCAAGCAGGTGCGGGAAGCGCTGCGCGGAATCGAGCGCTGAACCTACGGCACTGAGTGCCGAAAAGGATCTCCATCAATTACGTGTTGATTACATTCATGGTTTCAGTGCGGAATGAAACGAATTCCATGGTCGAGTTCATCCCGGCGTGCGAGACGAACGCCTTCGCATGCCGCAGCACGGCGGGCTGCGGGAACGACCGGCGGACGTCGAAGGTCGGCGGGATCTCGCCGAGCTCGGCCAGGTCGATGCGCCAACCGACCGACATCGCCACCTGCCACGGGCCGTCGGCGAACGCCTCGATGCACGACCGGTAGAACTCCGGGCGCTCGTTGAACGCCGTTCCCAGGGAGATGAACAGCAGCGGGCGCTGGGGGTCGGCGGGGGAGTAGGGCTCGTCCGCGCGGTCGCCCAGCAGCGGTCCGATGAACCGGAAGCGCTCGTCGAAGGTTTCGTGCTCGAGCTGGAACTCCTCGGGCAGGAAAACGAGGTTCAGCGCCGCCGGGGCCCCGCCGATGAAACTCGGTGCCTCGACGTCGAATTCGGTGCCGAGCTCGCTCAGCGCGGTCTTGAGCCGGAGCAGGGCGTCCGGCGGCGGGGAGCCCATGGCCTGGGCGTGCTCGGCCATCACGGCGGTGCGCAGGTCGAACTTCTCGTTGCCCGCGAAGTTCGGGACCAGCGCGATCGCCGGGATCCCGAGCTTCTCGGCCAGCATCCGGCCGTAGGCGGTCATGCCGTCGCTGCACACCGCGTCCGGTGGTGCCTCGCCGAAGTGATCGAGCAGCACCGGCAAGCACTGGCGGACGTCGTCGACGAAGAACTCGGCCATGGTCTGCATGCGCTCGGCGGTGAAGTGCTGCCCGCGACCGCCGACCTCCGGAATCTTGGTCGGCAACTCGACGACCTCGGCACCGGTGGCGCGCACCGGTTCGATCGCGTCCGCGCCGACGGCGTAGGTGACCCGGTGCCCGCGGTCGAGCAGTTCGGTGACCAGCGCCAGCGTCGGGTTGACGTGCCCGAAACCGGGCACGCTGGTGAACAGCAAGTGCTTCTTCATGGCTCCTCGAATGCGGTCACAGCGGGCGGCGGAAGCCGCGAACGGCGATGGCGATGCCGATGGCGCACAGCAGGGCGCTGGTGGCCAGCGCGGAGATCACGCCGGTGCCGGTGGGCAGGGCGAGCGAGAGGTTGCGGGAGGCGTCCACGGCGTAGGTCAGCGGGTTGATCTTGGCGACGACGCTCAGCCAATCCGGCAGCGCCTGGATGGGGACGAACGCGCTGGAGGCGAACATCAGCGGGAACATCGCCAGGAACCCGATGCTCTGCATGACCTCCTCCTTGCGCAGCCAGGCGCCGAGGGCGAGGAAGACCCACGACAGCGACCAGCTGACGAACAGGGCGAGGCAGAACGCGCCGAGCGTGCCGGCCAGGCCCCCGGCCGGGGCGAAGCCGAACACGAGGGCGGCGACCGTCAGCAGCACGGTCAGCTGCACCGCGGTGCGCACGAGATCCGACAGGCTGCGGGCGATGAGCACCGAGCTCATCCCGATCGGCAGCGCGCGGAAGCGGGCGATGACGCCGTTCTTCATGTCGCTGACCAGGCCGACCCCGGACTGCATGGCGGCTCCGATGCCCGTGGTGACCAGGATGGCCGGCATCAGGTAGTTGATGTAGCTGCCTCCCTGGGAGGCGACGTCGCCCATCATGGCCTTGCCGAAGACCTGGCTGAACAGCACGAGCATGATCAGCGGTTGCAGCAGGCTGAAGACCACCACGCGCGGATCCTTGGCCACGGCGCGCAGCGAGCGGCCGGTGAGCACGCGGATCTGGGTGGGGTAGGAGGCACCGCGCCATCGGCGTGGCGCGGTGCCTCCTAC
>NZ_SMLA01000082.1:0-20794 GCF_004349225.1 Saccharopolyspora karakumensis | reverse complement strand
CAACCCCCCACCCCAACCCCACAACCAGCAAAAACAAAGAAGACGTGACCCCAACAACAAAGAGAGGAGCAAGAGGGGAAGGAGCGGAGGAAGAAGAAAGAAAACCCAAAAAGAGACAACCCGAGGCGCGAAGCAACGAGCCAACAACCCAACCAAAGAACAACGAAGCAACCAAGCAGCCAAGCGAAGCGCAGGCAAGCCCCCCAAGCAGCCAAGCGAAGCGCAGGCGGCCCAACCAGCTGGTCAGAAACCCAGGCCGGGGAACGAATCCCAAAGGAAGGAGCTCTCCCCAGAGCAACCACCGCACCGTGGGGGGCATGGGGGGTTAACCCCCCAACACAATGACGAAGGAAGCCCCTGTCTGCGCATTCCGCAGACAGGGGCCTCCCACCTCTGTAGTCCCGACGGGATTTGAACCCGCGCTACCGCCTTGAGAGGGCGGCGTCCTAGGCCGCTAGACGACGGGACCGCGTTTGAGAGATCACCGGAGTGATCTGCTCGCTGGGGTACCAGGACTCGAACCTAGACTAACTGAACCAGAATCAGTCGTGCTGCCGATTACACCATACCCCATGGTGCTGAACGGCCAGTTGTCCCGAATTCCGATCTCCGCTGGGGAGTTCGGCTTCCGGACTTCTGTCCGCTGCGTTGGTGAATATATTAGACCACCCGTTGAGGGGCCTTTCCAGCACCCCCCCTGTTTGGATGTTCTCGCAGGTGGCGGCCCGGTTCAGGGGGTCTGGCCGACGAGATCGGCGAAGTCGGGTGCGGCGATCTCGGTGACGAGCAGTTCGGGGAGTTCGCGAAGGCTGGTGATGGTGGCGATGGGGTGCTCGGCGGTGCCCCGGGGTGCGGGGACCTGGTCGCGGTTGAGCCAGATGCCGCTGAGGCCGGCGCGAGCGGCTCCTCGGGCGTCGGTGGTGAGCCTGTCGCCGACGTGGGCGACTTCGTGGGCTTGGAGGCCGAGCCGTTCGCACGCGGTGTGGAAGATCCGCGGGTCGGGCTTGGCGACGCCGATCTCGCCGGAGATGACGACCGCGTCGAAGGCGTCGGCGAGCCCGACGGCGGCGAGCTTCTTGCGCTGGTACGCGCTGGGGGCGTTGGTGACGGCGGCGAGGCGGAGGCCGCTGGCGCGCATCCAGTCGAGGCAGTCGAGGGCGTCGTCGAAGAGCCCCCAGGCGCGTTGCATGGCCTCCATGCGCCGGCTCTCGCGACGCTGGGCTTCGGCGTAGTCGATGTGCTCGCCGAAGGCGGCGAAGAAGGCGCGGGTGCGTTCGACGCACATGACGTCGAAGGGCAACTGGGCGTTGACGAATCGCGCGTAGTACCGGTCGGTGGTGCGTTCCCACACGGGCCACGCCCGGTCGGTGCCGAGGAGCTCTCTGAGGGAGCTGCGCGCCGCGCTCTGGCTGTCGAGCAAGGTGTCGTCGAGGTCGAGGCAGACGGCCTTGATCTGAGCGGGATTGCGGGGATTCGATGCGTCAGCCGCGGATGTCACCCCGAGAGGCTAGGCGTTCACGCACCGCGTCCGACTCTGCCAACCTAGTGAAGTCTGCTGTGGGTCTGGAAACACTGTGCAACCGAAGGCCGCTTCCCACCCGTCTTAGCAGTTGGGCTCTGCGGAGTTCGGAGCGATCGCGCAGGTGAGAAGACGACGCCGCCGCGACGCGGGCGCGCGTCGCGGCGGCGTGTCCGGTGGTGCGCTCAGGCGAGGGCCTTGCGGAGCCTCGCCAGGGAGACCTCGCGGCCGAGGAGCTCCATCGACTCGTACAGCGGCGGCGACACGGTGCGGCCGGTGATGGCGACGCGGACCGGGGCGAACGCCTTGCGCGGCTTGATGCCCAGGCCGTCGACGACGGAGACCTTGAG
The DNA here is from genome assembly GCF_004349225.1 of Saccharopolyspora karakumensis. NCBI lineage: Bacteria > Bacillati > Actinomycetota > Actinomycetes > Pseudonocardiales > Pseudonocardiaceae > Saccharopolyspora > Saccharopolyspora karakumensis. The sequence continues at coordinate 18,925 of NZ_SMLA01000082.1, read as the reverse complement.
CGCCTCCTCGATGGCGGCGGTGGTCCACTCCGGCAGCTCGTCGAGCGAGCCGATCGCGGCCTGCAGCACGGGCTGCGCGTCGTCGCCGAGGGCCTTCTGCGCGGAGGCCTCCTCGGGCTGGAAGTCGTCGCCGGCGAACAGGAAGGCCATCATGCCGACGGCGTCGGAGAGCACGATGAGCCGCTCCTGCACCAGCGGTGCCGCGGCGCGCACGGTCTCCAGCTGCGACTCGGTGGGTTCTGCGGGCAGCACTCCGCCGTTGATGAGGTAGGGCACGATGCGCTCGACGAAGTCGTCGGGCGCCAGGGCGCGCAGGTGCGCGGAGTTGATGGCGTCGGCCTTCTTCTGGTCGAAGCGGGCCGGGTTGGAGCTGACGCGTCCGATCTCGAACGCCTCGACCATCTCGTCGAGGGTGAACACGTCGCGGTCCTCGGAGATCGACCAGCCCAGCAGCGCGAGGTAGTTGAGCAGGCCCTCCGGCAGGAAGCCCCGGTCGCGGTGGTGGAACAGGTTGGACTGCGGGTCGCGCTTGGACAGCTTCTTGTTGCCCTCGCCCATGACGAACGGCAGGTGGCCGAACTCGGGCGTGAAGTCGGTGACGCCGATGCGCTGCAGCGCTTCGTAGAGCGCGATCTGGCGCGGCGTGGACGACAGCAGGTCTTCGCCGCGCAGGACGTGGCTGATCTGCATGAGCGCGTCGTCGACCGGGTTGGTGAGCGTGTAGAGCGGGTCGCCGTTGCCGCGCACGAGCACCGGGTCGGGGAGGCTGCCCGCGGGGAAGGTGATGTCGCCGCGCACCAGGTCGGTGAAGGTGATGTCGCGCGCGGGCATCTTCAGCCGCAGCACCGGCGTGCGGCCTTCGGCCTTGTAGGCCTCGCGCTGCTCGTCGGTGAGGTCGCGGTCGAAGTTGTCGTAGCCGAGCTTGGGGTCGCGTCCGGCGGCCTTGTGGCGGGCTTCGACCTCTTCGGGGCTGGAGTAGGCCTCGTAGAGCTCACCGGCGGCCAGCAGGCGCTGGGCGATGTCGGCGTAGATGTCGCGCCGCTCGCTCTGCCGGTAGGGGCCGTGGTCGCCGCCGACTCCGGGGCCTTCGTCCCAGTCGAGGCCCAGCCAGCGCAACGCGTCGAGCAGCGCCTGGTAGGACTCCTCGCTGTCGCGGGCGGAGTCGGTGTCCTCGATGCGGAACACCAGCTTGCCCTTGTTGTGCCGGGCGAACGCCCAGTTGTAGAGGGCGGTGCGGATCAGGCCGACGTGCGGGGTTCCGGTCGGCGACGGGCAGAACCGGGCACGAACCGGCCGGGTTACCTCGTCCTGGGCTGCGTCTTTGCTGGCTTCTGGCGTGCTCATAACGGTTTCAGCGTAGCCAGTGCTCGTGCGCGCTTGACGGCCGCATCCGGTAGGTGCATCCTGAATTTATTCAACAGTCGTTGAAAACTCTGGAGGGGGATCGCAATGGAGCGCACCACCTGCGTCGTCGTCGGCGGCGGACCCGCCGGCATGGTTCTCGGACTGCTGCTCGCCCGAGCTGGAGTCGAGGTCACGGTCCTGGAGAAGCACGGCGACTTCCTGCGCGACTTCCGCGGTGACACGGTGCACCCCACGACCCTCCAGCTGCTCGACGACCTCGGCCTGGCCGACCGCTTCGCCCGGATCCCGCAGAGCCGGATCAGCAAGATCCAGCTCCCCCTCGGCCCGGACGGGGAGCTGTTCACGATGGGCGACTTCTCGCTGCTGCCGATCAAGCACAACTACGTCGCGATGGTTCCGCAGTGGGACCTGCTGGACATGCTCGCCGACGAGGGCAAGGCCGAACCGGGGTTCACGCTGCGGATGAACACCGAGGCCACCGAGCTGATCCGGGAGGGCGGCCGGGTACGCGGCGTGCGCTACCGCACCGACTCGGGGCAGACCGGTGAACTGCGCGCCACCATCACCGTGGCCTGCGACGGCCGCAAGTCGTTCGTGCGGGACCTGCCGGAGCTCGGACTGCGGGACTTCCCGACCCCGATGGACGTCCGCTGGTTCCGGGTGCCGCGCCAGGAGGGCGACCCGGAGGGCCTGGTCGGGCTGCTGCGCAAGCGCGCCTTCCAGGTGCTCATCGACCGGCGGGACTACTTCCAGGTCGCCTCGATCATCCACAAGGGCTCCGACGCCGCGGGCCGCTCCCGGCCGATCGAGGAGTTCAACGCGCAGCTCAAGCGGGAGGTCCCGTGGCTCGGAGACCGCGAGCTGGTGCGCTCGTGGGATGACGTGAAGCTGCTGCACGTGACGCTGGACCGGCTGCGCAAGTGGCACGTGCCGGGCCTGCTGTGCATCGGCGACGCGGCGCACGCGATGTCCCCGGTGGGTGGCATCGGCATCAACCTCGCGGTGCAGGACGCCGTCGCGGCGGCCCGCCACCTCGCGGGACCGCTGCGCGAGGGCCGGCTGCGGCGCGAGCACGTGGCAGCCGTCCAGCGGCGCCGCTGGCTGACCACGGTGCTGATCCAGGGCTTCCAGCGCATGATCCACGAGAACGTGGTGGGGCCCGCTCTGCGCGGCGAGATCGATCTCGGTGACTCGGCGAGGCTGCCGCTGCCGGTCCGCGCGGTCTCACAGCTGCCGTTCCTCCGCCGCTTCCCGCCGTACCTGCTCGCCTACGGCGCTGTGCGGGAACGCCCGCCTCGCGAGGCCCTGCGGTAGCCGCCGCGCGACAGCGGGAGTTCTGGTCCGAACCGATCGGACGACAGGCGGGCGGTTCGGACCACGACCGCCCGCCCACCGGCCTCAGGCGTTCTGGACGGGATTCGTCAGGGCGCCGAGACCGTCGATGGAGACCGTGACCTTCTGGCCGTCGGTCATCGGGCCGACACCCGCCGGAGTGCCGGTGAGGATGACGTCGCCGGGCAGCAGCGTCATGATCCGCGAGACCCACGAGACCAGACCGCCGATGCCGTGCACCAGCTGCGAGGTGCGGCCGTCCTGCTTGACCTCACCGTCCAGGTCGGTGCGGATGGACAGGTCCGAGGGATCGATCTCGGTGTCGATCCACGGGCCCAGCGGGCAGAACGTGTCGTATCCCTTGGCGCGCGTCCACTGCCCGTCGGCCTTCTGCTGGTCGCGGGCGGTCACGTCGTTGGCGATCGTGTAGCCGAGCAGCACCTCGGTGCCGCGCGCCTCCGGGACGTCCTTGCAGGGCTGGCCGATGATCGCGGCCAGCTCGCCCTCGAAGTCCACCCGCTCGGAGTTCGGCGGCAGCTTGATCGGCGAATTCGGGCCGATCACCGACGTCGACGGCTTCATGAAGATCAGCGGGTTCTCAGGCGCCTCGCCGCCCATCTCGCGCGCGTGCTCGGCGTAGTTCTTGCCCACGCAGATCACCTTGCTCGGCAGGATCGGCGCCAGCAGGCGCACGTCGGCCATCGGCCACTTCCGACCGGTGTAGGTGGGCGAGCCGAACGGGTGCTGGTCGATCTCGACCGCCACGATCTTCTCCCGCGGCGCCGCCGGATCCGGCTCCAACGCGACAAAGGAAACCCCGTCAGAGTGGGCGACACGAGCCAACCGCAAGACAACCTCCGCAAATCTCATGTGGACGGGTGGTGGGAACCCGCGCCCAACATACTCGGGCACCGGAACCCGCCACCGCATTCCGGGGTTCAGCGGGAGGCTGCGGTCACATCGCGGCGCGGGCCTTGTAGATGAGGGCGTCGCAGAGCGCGAGCCAGCTGGCCTCGACGATGTTGGCGTGCACGCCCACGGTGGTCCACTCGTGCTCGCCGTCGCGGGACTCGACCAGCACCCGGGTGACGGCGTCGGTGCCCGGCTCGTCGACGAGGATGCGGACCTTGTAGTCGGTCAGCTCCACCGACTCCAGCCACGGCAGGTGCGGCACGAGGGCCTTGCGCAGCGCGGCGTCGAGGGCGTTGACGGGACCGTTGCCCTCCGCCGTGGCGATCACCCGCTCCCCCGACACGCTGACCCGCACGGTCGCCTCGGACACGACCTCGCCGTCGTCGCGGTGGTCGAGCAGCACCCGGTACGACTCGAGCTCGAACGGTGTTTCGAGCTCGGCACCCGTCATCTCCCGGCGCAGCAACAACTCCAGCGACGCGTCGGCGGCCTCGAAGGACCAGCCGCGCGCTTCGAGCTCCTTGACCTGCCGCACCGCTCCCCCGACGGCCTCCGGCGAGAGCTCCAGGCCGAGTTCGGCGCCCTTGAGCTCCAGGCTGGCGCGACCGGCCATCTCGGTCACCAGCACCCGCATCCCGTTGCCGACCGCGGCCGGGTCGAGGTGGTTGTAGAGCTCGGGGTCCACTTTGATCGCGCTGGCGTGCAGCCCTGCCTTGTGCGCGAACGCCGACTGCCCCACGTACGCCTGGTGGGTGTCGGGCGCCAGGTTGGCGATTTCGGCCAGCGCGTGCGAAACCCGGGTCAGCTCGGGCATTTTGCCCTCGGGCAGCACCGGCATGTCGAGCTTCATGCCCAGATTTCCCAGAACTGCGAACAGATCCGCGTTGCCCGCGCGCTCGCCGTAGCCGTTGGCGGTGCACTGCACGTGCGTGGCACCGGCCTGCACCGCCGCGACGCTGTTGGCCACGGCGCAACCGGTGTCGTCCTGGCAGTGGATGCCGACGCGGATCCCGGTGCGCGCGATGACCTCCCGCACGGTGTCGGCCAGCTGCAGCGGGAGCTGGCCGCCGTTGGTGTCGCACAGCACGACGACGTCGGCGCCGGCGCCCGCCGCGGCGTCGAGCACCCGCAGCGAGGTGTCGGGGTCGAAGGCGTAGCCGTCGAAGAAGTGCTCGGCGTCGACGAAAACCCGCCTGCCGTGGTCGACGAGGTGGCGGACGGTGTCGGTGATCATCGCGCAGTTCTCGGCGACGTCGGTGCGCAGCGCCCGTTCGACGTGCCTGCGGTCCGATTTGGCCACGAGGGTCACCACGGGGGCGCGAGAGTCCAGCAGTGCGGCAACTTGACGATCTTCGTCCACTTTGGAGCCCGCGCGGCGGGTGGAGCCGAACGCCACGAGCGCGGCGTGGTCCAGTTCGAGTTCCCCTTGCGCCGCGCGGTGAAAGAACTCGGTGTCCTTGGGAAGCGCTCCGGGCCAACCACCTTCGACGAACCCGACCCCGAGTCCGTCCAGCAGGCGCGCGACGGCCAGCTTGTCGGTGACCGAGTACGAAATCCCCTCGCGCTGCGCGCCGTCCCGCAGCGTCGTGTCGTAGACGTGGAACTCGTCGCCCAGGGGCGTGCCGGCCGGCTTGGTGCGGGTCACTGGGTTGTCTCCCGTCGGATCGATCGGTTCGGCGTGGATCTTGACGCAGGCAACAAAAAAGACCCCCCGCAGATGCGAGAGGTCAGCGCGTCGGGAAGCGGAGATGTTTACCCGACGCGCTCGCCAATAATGATCACACTGCGGAAAGCCACGACCCCATGCTGCACACCTCGCGCGCCGATGTCCATCGAACGCGACGGACTTCTCACGATCCGGAAAAGACCGAAGGGCGCCTCCCCAGCGGGGAGACGCCCTTCGGGCGAGAGCCGATCTTCGAGCGATCAGGGCTGCGGCACGACCTCGTGCGAGGACACCAGCGCGGCCAGCCGGTCGCCGATGGCGAACGTGGCGCCCGGCGACGAGTGGTCGCGGGTCGCCAGGTCGAAGGCCACCGAGGCCTCGACGCGCTTGGCGGCCTCGGTGAGCCCGACGTGGTCGAGCAGCATCGCGATCGACAGCACGGCGGCGGTCGGGTCGGCCACGCCCTGCCCGGCGATGTCCGGGGCGCTGCCGTGCACCGGCTCGAACATGCTCGGGTTGCGGCGGGTGGCGTCGATGTTGCCGCTGGCCGCCAGTCCGATGCCGCCGGTGATCGCACCCGAGAGGTCGGTGATGATGTCGCCGAAGAGGTTGTCGGTGACGATCACGTCGAACCGGCTCGGGTCGGTGACCATGTGGATCGTGGTGGCGTCGACGTGCTGGTAGGCCACGGTGACGTCCGGGTACTGCAGCGAGACCTCTTCGACCACGCGCGACCACAACGAGCCGGCGTGGGTGAGCACGTTGGTCTTGTGCACCAGGGTCAGGTGCTTGCGCGGCCGCGAGGCGGCGCGGGCGAACGCGTCGCGCACGACCCGCTCGACGCCGAACGCGGTGTTGATGCTGACCTCGGTGGCGATCTCGTGCGTGGTGTCCTTGCGCAGCAGGCCACCGTTGCCCGCGTACAGGCCCTCGGTGCCCTCGCGCACGACGACCATGTCGATCTCACCCGGGTCGGCCACCGGGCTCTTCACGCCCGGGTACAGCCGCGCGGGGCGCAGGTTCACGTGGTGGTCGAGTTCGAAGCGCAGCCGCAGCAGCAGACCGCGCTCCAGGATGCCGCTGGGCACCGATGGGTCGCCGACCGCGCCGAGCAGGATCGCGTCGTGCTGGCGGAGCTCACCGAGCACGGACTCGGGGAGCAGCTCCCCCGTCGCGTGCCAGCGAGCGGCTCCGAGGTCGTAACGGGTGATCTCGGTATCCGGCACCACCTCGCCGAGCACCTTGAGTGCCTCGGCAACGACCTCCGGCCCGATCCCGTCGCCGGGGATCACAGCGAGCCGCATCTACACACCTCCCGAGAACCACCCCGAACTGCGGGGCTCGAACTGTTGAGCCGAAGGCTACCGGCATGCCCGCGACGAGCGGCACGCTGGGCCCACCAAGTGGATGATAAGTCCCGAACTGTGGGACACCCAGAAGGGTGACGCACTGTTTCGGTCCAGGTACGCACGAGGGGCCGTCCCACGGAGTGGGACGACCCCTTCACGCTTTCGAGCTATTCAGCGTGCGAGCCCGTCGGTGAGCACCTACTCAGCGACACCTCGTTGCGGAATCACTCAAAGCTGACGGTGCGCACGATCCGCGCGCCCACGGCAGCGCCGATCGGCTCCAGCACGCCCTGCTCGACCGGACGGTCCACGCGCAGCAGCATGATCGCCTCGGAGCGCTCGGTGGTCTGGCTGACCGTCGCGGCCTCGATGTTCACGCCGACCTCGCCCAGCAGCGTGCCGACCTTGCCCATCACGCCCGGGCGGTCCGGGTACTCCAGCAGCAGCACGTTGCCCTCGGCCCGCAGGTCGAAGTGCCGGCCGTTGACCTCGACCAGCTTCTCCACCTGGTTCGGACCCGACAGCGCACCGGAGACGACCGAGGTGCTGCCGTCGGCCATGTGCGCGCGCAGCGAGACGACGCTGCGGTGGTTCGGGCTCTCCGAGGTCGTCTTGACCTCGACCTGGACACCCAGCTCCTCGGCCAGCTGCGGGGCGTTGACGAAGGTCACCTGGCTCTCGACCGCACCGGCGAACACGCCGCGCAGCGCCGCGAGCTGCAGCACCGAGACGTCCTCGTCGGCGAGCTCGCCGCGGGCCTCGATGGTCACCGAGCTCGGGGTGCCGCCCTGCAGCGCGGCCAGCAGCTGGCCCAGCTTCTGGGTCAGCGACAGGTACGGGCGGACCTCCTCGCCGACCGCACCGCCCTGGACGTTGACCGCGTCCGGGACGAAGTCGCCGCGCAGCGCCAGCCGGACCGACTTGGCCACGTCGGTGCCCGCGCGGTCCTGGGCCTCGGTGGTGGAGGCACCCAGGTGCGGGGTGACCACGACGTTGTCCAGGGAGAACAGCGGGCTGTCGGTGATCGGCTCGGACTTGAACACGTCGATGCCGGCGCCGGCGACGGTGCCGTTGCGCAGCGCGTCGGCCAGCGCGTCCTCGTCGACCAGACCGCCGCGAGCGGCGTTGATGATGACCAGGTTCGGCTTGGCCTTCTTGAGCTCCTCGGCACCGATCAGGCCCAGGGTCTCGGCGGTCTTCGGGAGGTGGATCGACAACGCGTCGGCGCGGCTGAGCAGCTCCTCCAGCGAGACCAGCTCGATGCCCAGCTGCGCGGCGCGGGCCGGCGACACGTAGGGGTCGTAGGCGATGAGCTTGGTGCCGAAGGCGGCGACGCGGGCGGCGAACAGCTGCCCGATCTTGCCCAGGCCGACGACACCGACGGTCTTGCCGTTGAGCTCGACACCGCCGTAGGAGCTGCGCTTCCAGGCGCCGCCCTTCAGGCTCGCGTCGGCCTGCGGCACGTTGCGGACCACCGACAGCAGCAGCGCCATGGCGTGCTCGGCGGCGGAGACGATGTTGGAGGTGGGGGCGTTGACCACCATCACGCCGCGCTCGGTGGCGGCGGGCACCTCGACGTTGTCGAGACCGACGCCCGCGCGGGCGACGACCTTGAGGTTCTTGGCCGCCGACAGGACTTCGGCATCGACCTTGGTCGCGGAACGGACCAGCAGCGCATCGGCGTCGGCGACAGCGTCGAGCAGCGCCGGACGGTCGGTGCCGTCCACGTTGCGGATCTCGACCTCTTCGCCGAGGGCGTCGATCACGGACGGGGCCAACTTCTCGGCGAGAAGAACGACAGGACGGCTTGCGTTGGTCACGGGCGAACTCCAAGCTGGAAGATCACGATCGGCACGACGATGTGCCCGGACGGGGGAAGTTTAACGGGAGATTGAGAAAGCATTCACAAGGGTGTAGCTCGGATCACCGCTGGATCGAACACGTCCACAAGGCCCGCTCTTTCAGCATTATCGCAGATCACACCCCGTGCAAGGGGCGTCCGTTCCAGAGTGCGGGAGAGATCGGCACCCGAACGGGCCCACGCCGCCCACGCCGACGACATCAGGCCCGAACGGCGGCCGGGCTTCACGGTTCGTCGAATTCGCCGTCCTTGGCGCCCGCGACGAACGCGTCCCATTCCTCGGGGGTGAAAACGAGAACGGGGCCCTCCGGATCCGCCCCGTTCCGCATCCCCACATAACCGTCGACGAACGCGATCTCGACGCCCGGTTCGTCCGGATCATCCGTGCTCGTGATCCACTCCGCGACTGAGAAGTCCAGTTTGTCGCGGACGTGCGCTTTGTCGTCGACGATCTCGTTCTCTGCACTCACGATGCGTACCGTATCCCTCACTCATAGCGATATCCCGTTGTGGGAGACCCGCCCGGCGGAAACCTACCCACCACCGCCGAAACACGCGAGGCCCGGTGAAACCTCGTGGGAGAGGGTTCACCGGGCCAGGCGGGTCAACGCTGCCGAGGGCTCCGGAGAGCTCGGAGATCAGCTCACTTGTTGGTCCAGGACATCAGCGAGCGGAGCTTCTTGCCGACCTCTTCGATCTGGTGGGCGTTGCCCTCGGCCTGCAGCTTGGAGAAGTTCGGGCGGCCGGCCTCGTCCTCGGCCACCCACTCCTTGGCGAAGGTGCCGTCCTGGATCTCACCGAGCACCTTGCGCATCGAGTCCTTGACGTGCGAGTCGATGACGCGCGGGCCGCGGGTGAGGTCGCCGTACTCGGCGGTGTCCGAGCAGGAGTAGCGCTGACCGGCGATGCCGCCCTCCCACATCAGGTCCACGATCAGCTTGAGCTCGTGCAGGACCTCGAAGTAGGCGATCTCCGGCTGGTAACCGGCCTCGACCAGCACCTCGAAACCGTTCTGCACCAGCGCGGAGGCACCACCGCAGAGGACGGCCTGCTCACCGAACAGGTCGGTCTCGGTCTCCTCCTTGAAGGTGGTCTTGATGACGCCGGCGCGGGCACCGCCGATGGCGGCGGCGTAGGACAGCGCCAGGGCCTGGCCGTTGCCCGAGGCGTCCTGCTCGACGGCGATCAGGCACGGCACGCCCTTGCCGTCGACGAACTGGCGGCGGACCAGGTGGCCCGGACCCTTCGGGGCGACCATCGCGACGTCGACGTCGGCCGGCGGCTGGATCAGGCCGTAGCGGATGTTGAAGCCGTGGCCGAAGAACAGCGCGTCACCCTGCTTGAGGTTCGGGGCGACGTCGTTGGCGTAGATCTCGCGCTGCTTGGTGTCGGGCGCCAGGATCATGATCAGGTCGGCCTCGGCGGACGCCTCGGACGGGGTGAGGACCTTCAGGCCCTCCTCCTCGGCCTTGGCGCGGGACTTGGAACCCTCCGGCAGACCGATGCGCACGTCCACGCCCGAGTCCCGCAGGCTCAGCGCGTGGGCGTGACCCTGGCTGCCGTAGCCGATGACGGCGACCTTGCGGCCCTGCACGATGCCGAGGTCCGCGTCCGCGTCGTAGAAGATTTCAACTGCCATGGTGATTCAGCGTTTCCTTTCGGGACTTCATCGGTTGTCGGCCGTGGCTGGCAACCGCTAGCTCGTGAGCCTGTTGGGCCTGTGGCGGGGTAGCCGGTTGTCAGCGGACTGCGGTGGCCGTGATGGAGCGGGGGCCTCGGCCGATCGCGATCGTCCCCGACTGCACCATCTCGCGGACGCCGTAGGGTTCCAGCATTCGCAGCAACGCGTCGAGCTTATCGGCGGTGCCGGTGGCCTCGATGGTCAGCGCCTCCGGCGAGACGTCCACCACCTTGGCGCGGAACAGCTGCACGGTCTCCAGGACCTGGCTGCGCACCGAGGAGTCGGCGCGGACCTTGACCAGCAGCAGCTCGCGCTGCACCGCGGCGTCGTCCTCCAGCTCCACGATCTTGATCACGTTCACCAGCTTGTTGAGCTGCTTGGTGACCTGCTCCAGCGGCTGGTCGCTGACGGCGACCACGATCGTCATCCGGGAGATCTCCGGGTGCTCGGTCGGGCCGACCGCGAGCGACTCGATGTTGAAGCTCCGCCGGGAGAACAGGCCGGAAACCCGGGCGAGAACACCGGGAACGTTCTCCACCAGAACGCTCAGCGTATGCCTAGTCACGCTTCGTCCTCCTCGAACAGGGGGCGGATGCCGCGTGCCGCCATGATCTCGTCGTTGCCGGTGCCCGCCGCCACCATCGGCCACACCTGGGCGTCCTTGCCCACCACGAAGTCGATCACGACCGGTCGGTCGTTGATCTCCATAGCCCGCTGGATGACGCTGTCGACGTCCTCTTTGGACTCACACCGCAGGCCGGCGCACCCGTAGGCGTCGGCGAGCAGCTTGAAGTCCGGGATGCGGTGCTTGTGGGTGCCGAGGTCGCTGTGTGAGTAACGCTCGGCGTAAAACAGGTTCTGCCACTGCCGGACCATACCCAGGTTGCCGTTGTTGATGACGGCCACCTTGATGGGGATGTCCTCGATCGCGCAGGTCGCGAGCTCCTGGTTGGTCATCTGGAAGCAGCCGTCGCCGTCGATGGCCCACACGACCTTGTCCGGCACACCGGCCTTGGCGCCCATGGCCGCGGGCACCGCGTACCCCATGGTTCCCAGGCCACCGGAGTTCAGCCAGGTCCGCGGGTTGTCGTAGCCGACGAACTGCGCGGCCCACATCTGGTGCTGGCCCACGCCCGCGGCGTAGACCGCGTCGGTGCCGGCGATCTTGCCCAGCCGCTCGATGACGTACTCCGGCGACAGGCTGCCGTCGCTGGGCTCGGCGTAGCCGAGCGGGAACCGGCCGCGGATGTCGTCCAGCATCGCCCACCACGCCGTCAGGTCCGCGGTGCCGTCCTCGGCCTCGGCGGCCTCGAACGCCTCGGTCAGCTCGGCGATGACGTCCTTGCAGTCACCGACGATCGGGACGTCGGCGTGGCGGTTCTTGGAGATCTCGGCCGGGTCGATGTCGGCGTGCACGACCTTGGCGTCGGGCGCGAACGACGAGAGCTGGCCGGTGACCCGGTCGTCGAACCGGGTGCCCAGGGCGATCAGCAGGTCGGAGCGCTGCATCGCGGCGACCGCGGCGACGGTGCCGTGCATGCCCGGCATGCCGAGGTGCTGCGGGTGCGAGTCCGGGAACGCACCGCGCGCCATCAGCGTGGTGACCACCGGGATGCCCGTGCGCTCGGCCAGCTGCCGCAGCTCGGCGTGCGCCTCGGCCTTGATGACACCACCACCGACGTAGAGCACCGGCTGCTTGGCCTCGACCACGAGCTTCGCGGCCTCGCGGACCTGCTTTCCGTGCGGCTTGCTGGTCGGCTTGTACCCCGGCAGCTTCATCTCCGGCGGCCAGGAGAAGGACATGGTGGCCTGCTGGACGTCCTTGGGGATGTCGACCAGCACCGGGCCCGGGCGACCGCTGGCGGCGATGTAGAACGCCTCGGCGATGATCCGCGGGATGTCCTCGGCGTCGGTGACCAGGAAGTTGTGCTTGGTGATCGGCAGCGTGATGCCGCAGATGTCGGCTTCCTGGAAGGCGTCGGTGCCGATCAGGCCGGTGGACTGCTGACCGGTGATCGCCACGACCGGGACGGAGTCCATGTGCGCGTCGGCGAGCGGGGTGACCAGGTTCGTCGCACCCGGGCCGGAGGTGGCCATGCACACCCCGACCTTGCCGGTGGCCTGCGCGTATCCGGTCGCCGCGTGCCCGCCGCCCTGCTCGTGGCGGACCAGCACGTGCCGGACCTTCTCGGAGTCGAGCAAGGGGTCGTAGGACGGGAGGATGGTGCCACCCGGAATCCCGAAGACGACCTCGCAACCCACGGACTCCAGCGAGCGGACGAGTGCCTGCGCACCCGTCATCTTCACCGGAGCACCGCTGGGCGGCGCGGGCTTGGGTCGGCGTCCTGGCGGGGGCGCCGGGACCGGATTCTGCCTGGTATTGGCGCTGGTCATCGGGTCAACCTCGGTGGTTGGGAGTGGGACCGGACACGAAAAAACCCTCGCAGGCCACAAAGAGGCCCCACGAGGGTTGGCGCGTCGACGCTGCGAACTTCCTTAGGCGTCGACGCGCCAGGGAAGTACGAGAATGTCGTGCAGTCGCAGCATGGCCAGGACGTTAATGGGACCGGTCGCGCCACGTCAAACGATCCGGGACGATCGTCTCGCATGGTGGGCGCGCGTCCAGGCTGCCACGAACCGGCCGTTCGCGCTTTTGCCAGTTCAGCGATGCTGTTGCGACGAGATTCGCGGCGGGTGTGATACGCGCCGCTCCCCGGCTCCCAGCCGGCGGGAGGTTCGGGTCCCGAACGGGCGAAGCCGACCAGGTGAGAACATCGAGGGGTGAGCGAGACACCCCAGGACGACGCCGCCGAACCGCAGAGCACCGAATCCGCGCCCGCCGCGGAGCCGCGGAACACCGAGATCCCGGAGTCGCTGAACTTCCGGGTCCCCCGCGTGTCGCTGCTCGCCGTGCTCGCGGTCGCCGCCTGCGCGGTACCGCTGGCCACCACCTCCGGTCCGGTGGGGCTGCTGGTCTTCCTGATCCCGCTCGCACTGCTGTGGGCCGTGCTGCGGCCGGGCACCACCGTCGACGCCGAGCGGATCAAGACCCGCACCCTCGTCGGCGGGCGCACCCTGCCCTGGGAGTCGCTGAAGGGCCTGGCCATCACCAAGCAGTCCAAGGTCCGCGCCAGCACCACCGACGGCGCCGAGGTCACGCTGCCCACCGTGCGCCCGCGCCACCTCCCCGCCATCTCCCTGGTCAGCCGCGGACACCTCCCGGACCCCACCGCGCGGTCCACCGACGAGGACTGACACCGAAGATCCCGACCCGTAATCTGGCCGACATGCGTGCTCAAGCACGGTGTTCGCAGGGGTAGGGTCGGAGTCACCGCCACGCTTAGCGCCCACAAGGCGACGTCAGCGGGCTGGGCCGTTCGCGTTGAAGCTCGCTGGCTCCGCACCCGGCCCCACCGCACAAAGCCTGGAATCGAAGAAGGTCTCCCAATGCCTCAGCTGCGTTCCCGAACCACGACTCACGGCCGGAATGCCGCCGGCGCCCGTTCGCTGTGGCGCGCCACCGGCATGACCGACGACGACTTCGGAAAGCCGATCGTCGCGATCGCCAACTCCTACACCCAGTTCGTGCCCGGTCACGTGCACCTGCGCGACCTCGGTGACGTCGTGGCCGAGACGATCCGCGAGGCGGGCGGCGTGCCGCGCGAGTTCCACACCATCGCCGTCGACGACGGCATCGCCATGGGCCACAGCGGCATGCTCTACTCGCTGCCCTCGCGGGAGATCATCGCCGACTCGGTGGAGTACATGGTCAACGCGCACCAGGCCGACGCGCTGGTGTGCATCTCCAACTGCGACAAGATCACCCCGGGCATGCTCAACGCCGCGATGCGGCTGAACATCCCCGCGGTGTTCGTCTCCGGCGGCCCGATGGAGGCCGGCAAGGCCGTCGTGGTCGAGGGCGTCGCGCACGCGCCGACCGACCTGATCACCACCATCTCGGCCTCGGCGAACTCGGCGATCGACGACGAGGGCCTGTCCGAGGTCGAGCGCTCCGCGTGCCCGACCTGCGGTTCGTGCTCGGGCATGTTCACCGCGAACTCGATGAACTGCCTGACCGAGGCGCTGGGGCTGGCGCTGCCGGGCAACGGTTCGACGCTGGCCACCCACGCCGCGCGCCGCGAGCTCTTCCAGGAGGCCGGCCGCACGGTCGTCAACATCGCCAAGCGCTACTACCAGTCCGACGACGAGAGCGTCCTGCCGCGCTCGATCGCCAACAAGCAGGCGTTCGAGAACGCGATGGCGCTGGACATGGCGATGGGCGGTTCCACCAACACGGTGCTGCACACCCTCGCCGCCGCGCAGGAGGGCGAGATCGACTTCACCCTCGACGACATCGCCGAGATCAGCCGCAAGGTGCCGTGCCTGTCGAAGGTCGCGCCGAACTCCGACTACCACATGGAGGACGTGCACCGGGCCGGCGGCATCAGCGCGATCATGGGTGAGCTCGACCGCGCCGGTCTGCTGCACCGCGACGTCGCCTCGGTCCACAGCGAGAGCCTGACCGCGTGGCTGTCCACGTGGGACGTCCGCGGCGAATCGCCGTCGGAGAAGGCGCTGGAGATCTTCCACGCCGCGCCCGGCGGAGTGCGCACCACGAAGGCGTTCTCCACCGACAACCGCTGGTCGTCGCTGGACACCGACGCCGCCAACGGCTGCATCCGCGACGTCGAGCACGCCTACACCGTCGACGGCGGCCTGGCCGTGCTCAAGGGCAACCTCGCCGAGGAGGGCGCGGTCATCAAGGCGGCCGGCGTCGAGGAGGAGCTCTGGCACTTCCAGGGTCCGGCGCGGGTGCTGGAGAGCCAGGAGCAGGCGGTCTCGGCGATCCTGAACAAGGAGATCCAGCCCGGTGAGGTGCTGGTGATCCGCTACGAGGGCCCCGCCGGCGGCCCGGGCATGCAGGAGATGCTGCACCCGACCGCGTTCCTCAAGGGATCCGGTCTGGGCAAGAAGTGCGCGCTGATCACCGACGGCCGGTTCTCCGGTGGTTCGTCGGGCCTGTCGGTCGGGCACATCTCACCGGAAGCCGCGGGCGGCGGGCTCATCGGCCTGGTGGAGAACGGCGACCAGGTCCTCATCGACGTCCACGAGCGCAAGCTGGAGCTGCTGGTCGACGAGCAGGTCCTGGCCGAACGCCGCGCCAAGATGGAGGCCGGCGAGAACCCCTGGCAGCCCATCGGCCGCGAGCGCAAGGTCACCACAGCCCTCCGCGCCTACGCCAAGCTCGCGACGTCCGCCTCCTACGGAGCAGTCCGCGACGTGAACAAGTGAGCTGCGTCGTTGCGTGAGCCAAGTGGCGAAGCCACTTTCTCCTTGCCCCACCCTAGGCACTGGCACCGCCGCGGGTTCTGAGCGGCTTCGTGGCGAGGACGGCCGCTCCGCCGTGTATTGGACATACATCAGGAGTGGCACCCGCAGTCCACGGAGCCGCTCAGGTTCCGCCTACCCGCACCGCTGCGCAGAACGACCACATCGCTCTTGAGAGAGAAGAAATCGGGCCCCGGCTCCTGGTCTTGGAGCCGAGGCCCGATCTCGTCGGTGCACGTCTCAGGGGCGGTGGAAGAGGATCAGGATCGCCGCAGCCGCGCCAGCCGCGACGACCAGGCCGAAGAAGCCGAATCCCAACGGACGGCGGAACCACACTCGCCCGTAGTCCAGGGCCACCCGGCCGGGGCCGGTGAACATCACGCCGAGACCGAGGGCACCGAGGATGGCATCCATCTCGAACCCGCCGTCGGCGTTGAAGAAACCGGCGCCCAGCTTGACGAACACCGCACTGGCCATCAGACCCACCACGCCGGCCGCGGCGGCCGGCGTGAACAGGCCCAGGACCAGCAGCGCACCCGCACCGAGCTCGGTACCACCGGTGACCAGCGAGAGCGCGGCGCTCTGCTGGAAGCCCATGCCGGAGAGCACCTCCGCGAAGCCCTCCGGGCCGGGGCCGCCGAACGCGCCGAACAGCTTCTGCGCACCGTGCAGGAGGAAGACCCCTCCCAGCGCCAGGCGCAGGATCAGCAGCCCGAGGTCGGTTCCCGCGTTCCAGGCGAAGGGCTTGCGCGTCTTGCCGAGTTCCTCGGCGTAGCCGGAGTCTTCGCCGACACCGCTCACCAGCGAGGTCGCTTCACCGTCGCTGTAGCCGTCGTCTTCGTCGTAGTAGTTGTGCTGGCGTGCGCCGAGGCTCTGCGTGCTCTTGGCCGAAACCTTCGCGCCGCGGGGCCGCTGAGCGTGCGCGCCGTAGCTGCGATCGTCGGGGGAGCCGCCCGCACCGCCGGGGCGATCGTCTTGGATGCTCACGCCGCAGGAGGCTAGGGCATCTTCACCTGAAAGTGCGAGCCTTTGCGATAAAACCTTCCCCACACGTGACAGGTTCGATACCACAGGACTCGTTCCGGGTGGAAAATGTCCTGATGGAGGACCCAGAATTCCGCGGGCCGAGGTCGCACCAATCCGATGTCTCCGCTGGTGGTGCGCATTTCCTGGACATCGGTGAGGGCCGGCCGTCGCCTTCGTTCGCGCCGAGAGCGGTGCTTATGCTTCCCGAACTCGTTTCGGCGCCGGAATTGCTTCCTCTCGATTGCGCGGCCCAGGTGCTGAATTGGTCACCGGAGAGCATTTCCTCCGGCACCACCGGTGAGCACGTGGCCGACGCCCTCGCAGTGCTCGACGACGCCGACATGCCCGAGTGCGTCGTCCTCGCCTGGTCGGGTGGTACTTCGCCGGCCGTGGAGCTCGCCGCCCGCCACCCCGACCGCGTGCGCGGGCTCCTGCTGCTGGCAGGACCGCCCACGGCGGGCGCGGAGATGCTGCTGTCCAGCGTCGGCGTGCCCGATGCGCTGCGCAGGCTGCTGGCCGCGGGCGGCTCGGCCTCGCTGCGCCTGACCGGTGACCTGCTGGAGTCCATCACCGCGCAGCTGCCGGTCGGGGACTTGCCCGCCCGCCTGCTGCGCCAGGCCGGTCTGCTTCCCGACGACGAGGACCTCGGCGGCATCACGGACGCCCTGCGCAACCTGGTGCAGCACGACTGGCGCAAGCACGTCGAACTCGCGCTGGCCTGGAGCGCGTCGGTCCGCGACGGCCTGCCGCGCATCAGCTGCCCGGTCACCCTGCTGGCCGGGCGCAACGATCCCCTCGGAGAACCGCTGACCACGGCGCGGCAGATCGGTTCCCTCCCGCAGGCCAGGGTGCGGCTGCTCGACACCTCCCACTTCATCCCGCTGGAAGCCCCGGACACCGTCCGGGAGGAGTTGGCGCTGCTGCTGCGCCGGGTCGAGGCCGTCGAATGCGCTCGCCGCGGCATCGACCCGCCACCTCCGCCGGTCCGCCGGATCCGCCTCCCGCTGCCGGAACGCCGGCGACCCCGCCGCCGCGCCCTGCACCCCCCGTTGTGATCCGGCCTTAGGTGAACGGCTGATCGCGGTGGCTCACCACGCGTTCACCCGACGGCGGATAGGGTCGGAGGCGTGATGGGTCGTACTCGTGCGCTGGTGGGCGCCTTCGCGGTGCTCGGAATCGTGCTGAGCGGATGCGCCGAGTTCCCCGACGAGCACAACCGTCCGTTCGCCGAGCAGCCCTCGCTGGCGCCGCAGGCCGGTCCGCAGCCCTCGTTCGAGAGCGAAGCACCGCCGTCGGAGGCCCCGGGCGAGGCGAAACCGCAGCCGCCCGCGCAGCCGGTCGGGTGCGAGGACCCCGACCCCGCGGTGATCACCACGTGCCTGGACCCGGTCGGGGCGATCGCGGTGCTGCCGGACGGGCAGAGCGCGCTGGTCGGCGAGCGCTCCACGGGTCGCGTGCTGCGGGTGAAGAAGGGCGCGAAACCCGTTGAGCTGGCGCAGATCCCCGTCGACTCGAGCAACGGCGGCGGACTCACGGGCCTGGCCCTGTCGCCGACGTACCACGAGGACGAGCTCTTCTACGCCTACGTCACCACCGGCTCGGACAACCGGGTCGTGCGGGTCGCCAGCGGCGACAGCCCGAAGCCGGTGCTGACCGGGATTCCCAAGGGCTCCACCGGCAACGCGGGCGCCCTGCTCGACGACGGCAAGGGCGCGCTGCTGGTGGCCACCGGCAACGCCGGCGATCCGGCCGGTTCCGCGAACCCGTCGACGCTGTCCGGGAAGCTGCTGCGCATCGACGGTTTCGGCAAGCCCGCCGAGGGCAATCCGCAGCGCGATTCGCCGGTGGTCACCTCCGGCCTGAACGAGCCCACCGGGATCTGCGGCACGGCCGCGCTGAGCACGTTCTGGGTGACCGACCGCAACAGCGGCAAGGACTCCCTCTACCAGGTGAAGTTCGGTGAGCCGCTGGGCAATCCGGCCTGGACCTGGTCGGACCGGCCCGGGGTGTCGGGATGCGCGGCGGATCCGTCCACCGTGATCGTGGCGCTGCGCGACGCCTCGGCGCTCTACACGCTGCACCCGGCGCCGGACGGCAGCTTCACCGGCCAGCCCACCAAGGTGCTGGAGAACCGCTACGGCCGCTTCGCCACGGCCGCGCTGGCCCCGGACGGCATGGTGTGGCTGGGCACGACCAACCGCGACGGCGGACGTCCCGTCCCCAGCGACGACCGGGTCCTGCGCCTGGAGCCGCCGACCGGCGGCACGGCGGGCAAGGACTAGGTTCTGTCCTGTAATTGATCTAGCGGCGCGGTCTGGTTTGATCTTGGGTTGTGGTGGGTCGTGGTGAGTTGACGGATCGCGCGTGGGCGCGGATTGAGCCGCTGTTACCGCCGGTGTCAGGGA
>NZ_SMLA01000081.1:0-20894 GCF_004349225.1 Saccharopolyspora karakumensis | reverse complement strand
GACACGAAGGCCTCCGGTTGATGAAGCGGTTCCTAGACAGCTCCACTTCACAACCAGAGGCCTTCACCTGTCTGCAGAACAAACCAACTCACACACCACGACCGGGACAACCTCCCCGGACATCACAACTAGAGCTCGCGGGGTGAACCCGGGCCCACGTTGTGGCAGGGGCGTTTCCGGAGCTTCTCGACGTAGTCCTCAGGGGCCCCGGCGGCTTCCGCCGCGTCGGCCATCACGCCGAGGTAGCGCGCCGAGGGCAGTCCGCCCTCGTAGGCGTCGAGCACGTACAACCACGCGAGCACCGGGCCGTCGAGGGTCTGCACCATCAGCCGCAGCTTCTTGTGCATCCCGAGCTCGGCGCCCTCCCAGTTGTCCAGGTTCTTCTCGTCTTCCGGGCTCACGTCGTAGAGCACCGTGAAGACCTGCGAACCGGGCTGCTCGACGATGGTCGCGAGGGCGCCTTCCCAGCCGTAGTCCTCGCCGCCGAAGGTCAGCCGCCAGTCCATCAGCCAGCCGCTTCCCGCCAGCGGGGAATGCGGGGCGCGCTTCAACATCTGGGCAGGATCCATGTTGGATCCGTACGCGGCGTACAGAGGCACGCCCCACAGGGTAGCGATCCGTTGGCCGAAAAGCGGACCGGAGGGCAGCACGAATGTGGGTTTCTCCGTCTTCCGGTTCCCGGCCGCGAGCCGGAGAACCTGCGCACAGGTGACGATCACAGGCGGTGTCGGCGGCCGGGAGTGGTCTTCGCCACGATCACCCATCCCGGTCGGTACCACCCGGTTTGCCCGGACTCGTCGCGGCGTACCGTGAATCCGGCGCCCATCGGTGTAATCGGTGACCACCGGCAACGGGGTGCCCTTCGGCCAGGTGGACTCAGGAGGAGCGCGAAGTGACCCGCATCGTGATCATGGGCGGCGGACCGGCGGGCTACGAGGCGGCATTGGTCGCCGCTTCCAACGGAGCGGACGTCACGCTCGTCGAGCCGGAAGGCCTCGGCGGGGCCTGCGTGCTCTACGACTGCGTTCCCTCGAAGACCTTCATCGCCTCCGCCGGCGCTCGATCCTCCTTCCGCGACGCCGAAGAGCTCGGCATCCGGCCCTCCTCCCACGAAGCCGACGTCGAGGTCGCCGTCGTGCACGGCCGGGTCAAGGGCCTGGCCCTCGCGCAGTCGGCCGACATCCGCTCCCGGGTCCGCCGCGAAGGCGTCAAGATCATCGCGGGCCGGGCCCGCTTCACCGACCCGATGCCCGGCATGGCCGTGCACCAGATCGGCGTGGACCGCGCCGACGGCAGCTACGAAGAGCTCACCGCCGACGTCGTGCTGATCGCCACCGGCGCCACGCCCCGCATCCTCAAGGGCGCCGAGCCCGACGGTGAGCGGATCCTGACCTGGCGCCAGCTCTTCGACCTGCCGGAACTGCCCGAGCACCTGGCCGTCATCGGCTCCGGTGTCACCGGTGTGGAGTTCGCCTCCGCCTACACCGAGATGGGCGTCAAGGTCACCATGATCTCCAGCCGCGACCGCGTGCTGCCGCACGAGGACGCCGACGCCGCGGCCGTGCTCGAAGAGGTGTTCGCCGAGCGCGGCACCGAGGTCGTCAAGCACGCCCGCGCCGAGTCGGTGGAGCGCACCGAGAAGGGCGTGGTCATCCACCTCGCCGACGGCCGGAAGGTCGAGGCCAGCCACGCGCTGATGACGGTGGGCTCGGTGCCCAACACCAGCGACATCGGTCTGGAGAAGGTCGGCATCGAGACCGGCCGGGGCGGCTACGTCGAGGTCGACCGCGTGTCGCGCACCGGCGCCCCGGGCATCTACGCCGCCGGTGACTGCACCGGTCTGCTGCTGCTGGCCTCCGTCGCCGGCATGCAGGGCCGCATCGCGATGTGGCACGCGCTGGGCGAGGGCGTCACCCCGATCAAGCTCAAGACGGTGGCGGCCAACGTCTTCACCCACCCCGAGATCGCCACGGTCGGCATCAGCCAGCAGGCCATCGACAGCGGCGAGGTCCCCGCGCGGACCGTGATGATGCCGCTGGCCACCAACCCGCGTGCCAAGATGGAAGGCCTGCGGCGCGGCTTCCTCAAGGTCTTCTGCCGCCCGCAGACCGGTGTGGTCGTGGGTGGCGTCGTGGTCTCGCCGAACGCCAGCGAGCTGATCCTGCCGATCGCGCTCGCGGTGCAGAACCAGGTGACGGTGGACAACCTGGCCAACACCTTCTCGGTCTACCCGTCGCTGTCGGGTTCGCTCACCGAGGCCGGCCGCCTGCTGATGCGCCACGACGACCTGGACTGACGGGGCGCCTCCCGTGGGGGAGGATGGCGTCGTGGCCGAACGTCCGGTGCTGATCTACGACGGCGACTGCGGGTTCTGCACCCGCAGCGTCCGCGTCGCGGTGCGCCTGCCGGTGCGCATGCGGGTCCAGCCCTGGCAGGAAGCCGACCTCGCGGCGCTGAACGTCACCGAAGCCCGAGCCGCTCACGAGGTCCTCTGGATCGACCGCTCCGGCCGGGTCTTCGGCGGCGCCGCAGCGGTGGCCGAACTCCTCAAGTCCGGCCGCGCCCCCTGGCCGCTGCTGGGTCGGCTCATGTCAGCCCCGCTGCTGCGCACCCTCGCCGAACGCCTCTACCGCTGGGTCGCCGACCACCGCCACCGCCTGCCCGGCGCCACCCCGGCCTGTCAGCTCCCGCCCGAGCAACGCCCCCACCGCGACTGACCCCGCGCAAAAATCGCGCGACACCTCTCGTGGCCGCGGGCTAATCTCGGCTCGTGCAGTGGCAGCTCCACCTCTGATCAAGACCGCCTGAAGCGGCCCCACCGCGCGCGGAGATCCGCAGCGCGGTCATCTCTCGTTCCCGCCCGGCATCCGGGCGGCTTGATCAGGAGTTCCCGCTCATGTCTCAGAACCTCCACCGCACCAGGCGGCGGGCGCACGTCCTGTTCGTGTCCATCCCCGCCCACGGTCACATCAACCCCGGTCTCGGCCTGGTCGCCGAGCTGGCCGGGCGCGGCCACCGCGTCAGCTACGCGACCACCGACGAGTTCACCCCGCAGGTCATCGACAGCGTGCTGAACCGGTCCGCTACGACTCCCAACTGCCCGGCACCGCCGGCGCTCAGCGGCCGGAGTGGCCGGACGACGAGGTGAGCGCGCAGCGCCTGTTCCTCGACGAGACCGACCTCGTGCTGCCGCAGCTGGAGCGGGCGCTGGCTCACGACCGGCCGGACGTGATCGTCTACGACGTCGCCGCGTTCGCCGGGCTGGTGCTGGCCGAGAAGTGGCAGATCCCGCGCATCCAGCTGTCACCGACGTACGTCTTCTCCCCGGGTATCGAGCAGGTGCTGGGCCTGGCGGAGGACACGGCCGCCAAGCGCGAGGTGCGGGCCCGCTACGACCGGTATTTCGCCTCGCAAGGCGTCGGCCTGGCCTTCCAGGACATCGCGGTGCCGCAGCGGGCCATCGTGACGATTCCGCGCGGGTTCCAGTACTTCGGCGACGAGTCCGAGAACTCGTTCGAGTTCGTCGGCCCGATGCTCTCGGAACGCGCGTTCCAGGGAAGCTGGAGCCCACCGGACGACCGCCCGGTCCTGGTCATCTCGCTGGGCTCGGCCTACAACGACCGGCGCGACTTCGCAGGTGCCTGGGAGCGTTCGGCGGGATGGACCGGCACGTGGTGCTGTCGGTCGGTCGCGGCATCGATCCGGCGGAGCTGGGCGAAGCGCCGGAGAACTTCGAGATCCACCAGTGGATCCCGCAGCTCGAGGTGCTCTCGCACGCGGATGCGTTCCTCACCCACGCGGGAATGGGCGGTGTGATGGAAGCACTGCACCACGGCGTCCCGCTGATCGCGGCACCGCAGGCGGTCGAGCAGTTCGCCAACGCCGACCGCATCGAGCAGCTGTCCCTCGGCGTCCAGGTCGACTCCGGCACGGTCACTCCTCGGCAGCTCCGAGATGCCCTGTCCGAGGTCACCTCGAACCCGGAGATCCGGCGCAGCACGGCGAAGATGCGGCAGGAGATCGAGGCGTCCGGCGGCCTGAACCGGGCCGTCGACCGGATCGAGTCGCTGCTCGAAACCTGACGTGCGAACGGCGGTCCGCCTGGCTCCGGACGTCCGGAGCCGAGCGGACCGCCTCGCCAACTCGTTGCGCCACCTGACCGAGCTCGCACGCGAAACGGCGGCGTGACCCGCTCTCGCGAGTGCTACGCGAAGCGCGGATCACGCCGCCGGACGGCTCAGGAGAAGCAGCAGGTCGTCACTCGACCCAGTCGAAGGTCTTCGTGACCGCCTTCTGCCAGTTGGCGTACTGCTTCTCGCGGAGCTCCTGCGTCATGGCGGGGTCCCACTGCTTGTCCTTGGCCCAGTTGCTGCGGATGTCGGCTTCGCTCTCCCAGAATCCGACCGCGAGCCCTGCCGCGTAGGCGGCGCCGAGCGCGGTGGTCTCGTTGACCTTCGGCCGGATCACCGGAACGCCCAGGATGTCGGCTTGGAACTGCATCAGCAGCTCGTTGACGACCATGCCGCCGTCGACCTTCAGCGACTTCAGCGGGACACCGGAGTCGGCGTTCATCGCCTCGATGACCTCGCGGGTCTGGAAGGCCGTGGCCTCCAGCACCGCTCGGGCGAGGTGACCGCGGTTGACGTACCGGGTGAGCCCGACGATCGCGCCGCGCGCGTCCGAGCGCCAGTGCGGTGCGAACAGACCGGAGAAGGCGGGCACGAAGTACGCGCCGCCGTTGTCGTCCACGCTGGAGGCGACCTGCTCGATCTCCGGAGCGCTGCCGATCATGCCGAGGTTGTCCCGCAGCCACTGCACCAGCGAACCGGTGACCGCGATCGAGCCCTCCAGGCAGTAGATCGTGTCGTTGTCGCCGATCTTGTAGCCGACCGTGGTCAGCAGGCCGTTCTGACTGATGACGCGCTCGGTCCCGGTGTTGAGCAGGACGAAGTTGCCGGTGCCGTAGGTGTTCTTGGCCTCACCGGGCGACAGGCACGCCTGCCCGAAGGTGGCGGCCTGCTGATCGCCGAGGATGCCGGCGATCGGAATCCCGGCGAACACACCGCGCTCGCGGAACTGCCCGTAGACCTCCGAGGAGGAGCGGATCTCCGGCAGCATCGACATCGGCACGCCGATCTCGGCGCAGATGTCCGGATCCCACTGCAGGGTCGCCAGGTCCATCAGCAGCGTGCGCGAGGCGTTGGTCGGGTCGGTGACGTGCAATCCACCGTCCGGGCCACCGGTGCAGTTCCACAGCACCCAGGTGTCCATGTTGCCGAACAGCAGCTCGCCCTTCTCGGCGCGCTCCCGGATGCCCTCGACGTTGTCCAGCAGCCACTTCACCTTCGGTCCGGAGAAGTAGGTCGCCAGCGGCAGGCCCGTCTTCGCCTGGAAGCGGTTCTGCCCCTCCTTCGCGCCCAGTTCGCTGACGATCTCGTCGGTGCGCGTGTCCTGCCAGACGATGGCGTTGTAGACCGGCTTGCCGGTGGCCTTCTCCCAGACCACCGTGGTCTCGCGCTGGTTGGTGATGCCGCAGGCGGCGATGTCGGAGGAGACCAGGTCGGCCTTGGCCAGCGCGCCCGCGCACACCTGGCGGACGTTGTTCCAGATCTCGAGCGGGTCGTGCTCGACCCAGCCGGCCTTGGGGAACAGCTGGCGGTGCTCCTTCTGGTTGACCGCGACCACGCTGCCGGCGTGGTCGAAGATCATGCACCGCGTGGACGTGGTCCCCTGGTCAATGGCGGCGATGTACGAGGCCATTGTTCAAACCTTCCTTGTCCGGTCAGCTGCTGATGGGCAGCGCGAGGGCCAGCAGCGCCGCCAGCGCGCCACCGATGATCGGTCCGGCGATCGGGACCCACGAGTAGCCCCACTCGGCCGAACCCTTGCCGCGGATGGGCAGGATCGCGTACGCGATGCGCGGGCCCAGGTCGCGCGCCGGGTTGATGGCGTACCCGGTCGGTCCGCCGAGCGAGTTGCCGATGCCGATCACGATGAAGGCGACCGCGGCGTAGCCGAGCGCGGCGTTGCCGAAGTCCGGAACTCCCGGGGCGTCACCGGCGCTGGCCGGCGGGTTGGTGATGATCCAGAACACCAGCACGAAGGTGCCGATGATCTCGGTGATCAGGTTCCACGGAGCGTTCGGGACCGTCGGTCCGGTGCAGAAGATCCCCCGGGTGTTGGCGGGGTCCTCCGTCGTGTCGAACTGCAACTTGTAGGCGGCCCAGCACAGGACCGCGCCCAGCACGGCGCCGATGATCTGCGCGATGATGTAGACCGGGACCTGCGACCACGGGGTGTCCCCGTAGATCGCGAGTCCGATGGTGACCGCGGGGTTGATGTGGGCCCCGGCAGGTTCGGCGATGCTGGCGCCGGCGAAAACCGCGAAGCCCCAGCCGAAGTTCACCAGCAGCCATCCGCCGCCGACTCCGAGACTCCTGCTCAGCGTCACGTTCGCCACGACGCCGCAGCCCATGAGCGTCAGTATCGCCGTCCCGAGCAGCTCCCAGAGGAATACCTCGCCAAGACTGGTCATTCTCCCGTTCCCCTCGTGATGCCGCCGTTGGCACAGGCGGGTGTTCGGTGTCTGTCCGACATGGAGCGAGTCGGGACGGTACTGCCGCATGGCAACACGTGTCCATGTGTGCCGCCAGTCGTGCGCAGCACGTTCGTCTGTACCGCCTAATCCCGCAGCTCGCCCGGTGGTAGCGCGGAATGACGAAGATCCCCGATGCCGGGCTCCCGGCGTGGGGACACCGGCGTCCGGCATGCCTGGATCGAGTGATCGACCCCGGCTACCGGACGACACTTTAATCACAACCTCTGTGTGAAAAGAAGCGTTGCGTACTGGTTGAGATGGTGTTTTTATCGAGTTGTACGGTGAGGGTGCGGTGGCGGAGATGATCCGGCCGCAGTCAGCGCCACTCGGAGCGAGGAGCCGCCATGTCCGGCCGACGGCCGTCCGGCAAGCAGCAGGACCGGCGCCGCAAGATCACCGAACTGGTGATGGCGGAGGGCACCCTGCGCATCGACGACCTGGTCGCGACCATCGGTGCCAGCGCCATGACCGTCTACCGGGATCTCGCCGACCTGGAATCGCAGGGCTTGGTGCACCGCAACAGGGGCAACGTCTCGGCCGCGTCGTCGCTGCTCTACGAAGCGGCTTCGGAGTACCGGCTGCAGCAGAACCAGTCCGAGAAGGAGGAGTTGGCCCGCGCCGCCGCCGAGCTCATCGAGCCCGGGCAGGCGCTGCTGCTCGACGACTCCACCACCGGCGTGCACCTCGCCCGGCTGCTGCCCGAACGCGCCCCGCTGACGGTCGTCACCAACCACCGGGGCGTTTTCGACGAGCTCGCCGCCGCTCCCGGGATCAGCTTGATCTGCGTCGGCGGCGACTACCTGCCGTGGGCGGACGCGTTCGTCGGTGGCATGGCGCTGGATTCGCTGCGCAACCTCCGCGTCGACTTGGCGATCATGTCGGTGTCGGCGGTGACCGACGGCATCGGCTGCTACCCGCAGCAGGAGATGGTGCAGATCAAGAAGGCGATGCTGGCCGCGGCTCAGCGCACAGTGCTCTACGTTGACCACACGAAGTTCCACCGGCGCGCGCTGCACGCGGTCGCGCCCGTCGAGGACTTCGACATCGTCATCGTGGATTCGA
Organism: Saccharopolyspora karakumensis; assembly: GCF_004349225.1. Lineage (NCBI taxonomy): Bacteria > Bacillati > Actinomycetota > Actinomycetes > Pseudonocardiales > Pseudonocardiaceae > Saccharopolyspora > Saccharopolyspora karakumensis. Next base: position 13,234 of record NZ_SMLA01000081.1, on the reverse strand, counting down.
GAACACCCGGCCACCAGATCGAAGTGCTGCGCGAGCGCGGAGCGCTCGTCGAGCAGGCGACCGCAGCGGGACGCGCTGCGCCAGGCACGGACAGTGCTGGTCGGGCATGATGACCACCGTGGTGCGCCACCTGCGCGCAGGTCCGGTTCCGCGTCGGCGGTGGGTTTAACGGTGGGACGCGAACAAAGCGAGGAGGACGCGGTGTCCAAGTCCAAGGACAAGACCGAGACCGGAAACCGGCTGAAGGGCTCGTTGGGACCCACCGAGCGGGCCGAGAACTGGAAGCGGCTCGAACACGACGAGTTCGACGTCGTGGTGATCGGCGGCGGTGTCACCGGCGCCGGCGCGGCGCTGGACGCCGCCACCCGGGGGCTCCGGGTCGCGCTGGTGGAGGCCCGCGACCTGGCGGCCGGGACCTCCAGCCGTTCCAGCAAGCTGTTCCACGGTGGACTCCGCTACCTGGAGCAGCTGGAGTTCTCCCTGGTGCGCGAGGCGCTGCGGGAACGCGAGCTGATGCTGACCAGGCTCGCTCCGCACCTGGTCAAACCCGTCCCGTTCCTGTACCCGCTGACCCGCCGCTTCTGGGAGCGCCCCTACACGGCGGCCGGTCTGCTCATGTACGACACGATGGGCGGCGCCCGCTCGGTGCCGGGGCAGAAGCACCTCAGCCGCGCCGGTGCGCTGCGGATGGTCCCCGCGCTCAAGCGCAACGCGATGATCGGCGGCATCCGCTACTACGACGCGCAGGCCGACGACGCCCGGCACACCATGACCGTCGCCCGCACGGCCGCGCGCTACGGCGCCGTGGTCATGACCTCCTCGCAGGTCACCGGTTTCCTGCGGGAGGCCGACCGGATCGCGGGCGTCAAGGTGCGCGATGTGGAGACCGCCGAAGAGGTCGAGGTCCGCGCCCACGCGGTGATCAACGCGACGGGTGTGTGGACCGACGAGCTGCAGAAGCTCTCCGGTGGTCGCGGGCGGTTCCGCGTCCGCTCCAGCAAGGGCGTGCACATCGTCGTCCCGCGCGACCGGATCGTCGCCGAGACCGGCATGATCCTGCGCACCGAGAAGTCCGTGCTGTTCGTCATCCCGTGGGGCAACCACTGGATCATCGGCACCACCGACACCGACTGGCACCTCGACCTCGCGCACCCGTCGGCGACCAAGGCCGACATCGACTACCTGCTCGAGCACGTCAACTCGGTGCTGGCCACCCCGTTGACCCACGACGACATCGAGGGCGTCTACGCCGGTCTGCGGCCGCTGCTGGCGGGCGAGAGCGAGGAGAGCTCCAAGCTCTCCCGCGAACACGCGGTCGCGCGGGTGGCCCCGGGGCTGGTGGCCATCGCCGGCGGCAAGTACACGACCTACCGGGTCATGGCCGCCGACGCGGTCGACGCCGTCTCGCCCGACGTCCCCGGCCGGATGGCCTCGTCGATCACCGACCAGGTCCCGCTGATCGGCGCCGACGGCTACCACGCGCTGGTCAACCAAGCCGATCAGCTGGCCAGTGCGCACGGCCTGCACCCGTACCGGATCCGGCACCTGCTGGACCGCTACGGCTCGGAGATCCACGAGGTGCTCGCGGCGGGCGACGAGCGACCCGACCTGCTCAAGCCGGTTCCGGCCGCGCCGAACTACCTGCAGGCGGAGATCGTCTACGCGTGCAGCCACGAAGGCGCGATGCACCTCGAGGACGTGCTCACCCGGCGCACCCGCATCTCCATCGAGTACCCGCACCGGGGCGTGGACTGCGCCGACGCCGTGGCGCGGCTGATGGCGGTCGAGCTCGGCTGGGACGAGGAGACCATCGCCCGCGAGGTCGCGGTCTACACCCAGCGGGTCGAAGCCGAACGCGACTCGCAGACCGAACCCAGCGACCAAGCCGCCGACGCCAAGCGCTCGGCGGCCCCGGAAGCCAGGATCAGCCTCCTGGAACCGGTGGTCTGACGAACGCGCTCATGACGATGGCCCCGTCCGAGGACGGGGCCATCGTCATGAGCATCGCGCCGACCGACGAGCTCGCCGCACTTCCAGCCGAACACCCGCCGAGGTGCACCTCCGGAACCGGGATTCGAACTTCGCGCGAGATTCGAGTGGTGCTGCGGGGGCGAGGTCCTCGCCGTGCTGGGGCGGTGGCAGTGGTGAGCGCTACGGGCGGGGTGAGGCGGTGACCTCGTTGAGGAGTTCTTCCACGTGGCCCGCCAGGCGGCGGTTGTCCGCCGGGGCGATCGTGCTCCAGGCCTCCCCGGAGGGCGAGGTGGTGCGCAGCTGCGCGTAGCGGCCGAGGGCGGAGTCGAAGAACCCGACGACGCGTTCGGCCCTCTCGCGCCTGCCGTAGCGGACTCGCGCGGCCGCGCCGAACTGCCCCTGCGCCACCGCTCCGGCGACCATCTCGCCCAGGACGTCGGCGTCGTCGGGGCGAACACCGCGCCGCTGCAGCGCGGAGGCGAGCTGCTCGGTCTTGTCGCCCACCTCGTGGGCGGCGGCGTCGAGGACATCGCTGGGCACCGACACCGATCGGCCCGGGCCTGCGGGCAGTTCCGGCAGCGGTGAGATCGCCGCGCGCGGCAGTCCCGCGGCCGAAACGGCCGAGAAGCTCAGGTGATCGCCGTCCTTGACCACGAGCACGGCGCGCTCGCCGTGCTTCTCGGCGGCGGCCAGCACCCGAACGCTGCGCTGCAACCAGCTCCGCCCGTCGACCTCGCGGCCGGGTTCGGCGACGAGCCGCAACATCCACTCCAGATCGGCGTCGAGCTCACCGCCGCTGATCAGGCCGCGGTTCGACATCGCGCGCCACGCGGAGGCAACCAGCGTCGCGCGCTCGGCGTGGGTGCGTCCCGGCGACGGGACCTTGAGGACCAGCGGCACGCCGTCGAGCTCCAGGTGCTCGGCGAGGACGTCGAACTCCAGCGCCGAGAGGCCGATCGACCTCTCGGCACGTGCGGTGGTGTTCATCGACCGGGCTCGCCGCCGATCACCGGGCGCGAACCCGTCTGCTGCTCGCCGAAGAACCCGCCGTCACCCAACTTCTCGATGACCTCGCGCTCGACGGCCTCGTCACGCCCGCCCTTGGCGCGCTTGCCCGACGCCCGCCCTGCGGCGGAACCGACGGGGCGGCCCGAACGGCGACCGTCCTGCTTGGCGCCGGGCGCGGTGGTGCCCGCACCGCTCCGCCCGGTCGGCGCACCGGCGCTCGGCGCGGTGACCGTCGGACCCCAGCTGATGGTCACCTGCGGTGGTCCTCCCGGCGCCCTGGACCCGCCCGAGGCCGGGGCGTCCACGACGACCTGCGGCGGTGGGGCGAACGAGGCGAGCGAGGTCGTGTTGGCCCGCGTCGACGCCTCGTAGGTGCGCATCACGTCGAACGCGCGCTGCTCAGCGGCGTGCTGCCGGGCCTCCTGGACCTCGTAGTCGGTCTGCCCGCCGAACAGGTGCGTGAGCGCGGTCGCCGCGGTTCCCGGGTCTTCGCTGGTCGCCTGCACCGGCGGTGGCATGTCCCTGCGGGCCTTGCTGATGAACTCCGCCTGCTGCTCGGCGCGCTCGCGCATGACCGTGCTCGCCTGCTGCGCCAGCACCGCCCACTCGCCCAGCGGGCGAAGACCGGCGTTGGCGTTGTCGGCCGCCGAGCCCTGCCAGCCGCTCTGCGCGGCGGCGACCGCGGCGGCCAGACCGCCGTCGATCTCGCCCAGCGCGCGGGTCAGCTCGCTCCAGCGGCGCACGCTGTCGGTCGAGCCGTGCGCACCCGGGCCCTCGTTGATCTGCGCGTACAGCTCGGCGTGCTGGTAGCCCTGCCATCGGTGGTCACCCATCGCGGATCAGCAACCCCCGCCCAGACCGGCCGCGCTGTCGTGGTCGATCTGCTCGTACTCGCGGCCTGCCTGCTGCAACGACTCGGCGGCGGCCTGCAGCTGGTCGCGGTAACCGCACAGCGCGGTCAACGCGTCCTCGCCACCGCCCACCGATCGCTCGTTGAACAGCTCGGCCGCGTCCGCGCTGACCGGGTCCCCGGCCCACGGACGGATGCGGAGCTCGGTGATGGCGTGCTCGATCTGCAGCCCGACGGCGTCCAGGGACTCCTGCAGCGAGTTGACCAGACGCGGGATCGCGGTGGGCTCGACCTGCATCGAACCACCGGAACCCGCGCCGTACGGCTCGGTTAACGGCACGTCGCCCCCTCCCACAGGTGAAACGTCCGCCGGACACTGTATCCGCGATCTGTAACGCTGTGGAGTCCTCCATACGCGGGCAGTGGTGCCGGATCAGGGCGTCGACTCGGACGGCAGCTCCGTCGGGGCCTCTGAGCTGGAGGTTCCCGAGGCGGGCGGGTGGGCGAGTGTGCGCACCGCCTCCTCGGCGACCCGCTGAGCACCGGAGCACAGCTGGTCCACCGGCGGCGGTGGCTGCCCGCCGTCGTCGCGGTAGAGGACGTCGAGGTGCTGCCCCTCGGCCACGTCGACCGCCACGTTGCAGGACAGGTCGAGCCCAGGGGTCTTGATCACCAGCGCGGGGAAGCCCTGCACGAGGATCGGCGTGGCCTCGACCTGCGCGGTGTCATCGGTCCACACCCGCATGCCCTCGGTGGTGATCAGCGCCAGGCGGGCGCCGACCTTGGCGGTGGTGTTGCGGTAGCTGCAGGTGGCGGCGTTGCCGAAACCGGCGTCGGAGTCCGGCTGCGGTTCGCGGTCGAAGCCGAGCTGGTTGCGCTGGTCGGCGGTGAGCAGCTCGCACGGGTCGACGCCGTCCAGACCGAGGTCGAACGGCCTCGGCGGCAGCGACGGCGGTGCGCTGGTGACCGGAGCCGGTGGTGGCGATGGGGGTGGTGCGGTGCCTGCCGTGGGGGCCGACTGCCAGATGCCGCAACCGGTGAGGGTGAGCGCGCCGAGGCCGAGCAACGCGCTGAGACGTCGCACCCCGGTCGACCGCGAGCTGTGCATGGGCATCACCGTAACGAAACGTGCTCGGAGGTGACGGTAGGTCGTCACCTGCGTCGCCACACGAACCAGATGATCGCCACGGTCGGAAACAGCAGCATCAGCCCGATCGGCCTCGCGACCACCACGAGCGCGAGCAGCAGCGCCACCGCGCCGACGGCCAGTGCGACGTTGCCCACCGAGGGCGCGGGGCGTGTCGTGGCGGGCGCCAGCTCGCCGAGAGGCCGGGGCCCGGGCAGATCGTCGAAGAGCCCGTCGAGCTCGGAGCCGAACCGCGCTGCCGCCGCCAGCTTGCTGCGCTCGTCGTACTCGGCGAGCTCCAGGCGCCCGGCGGAGAAGTGCTCGCCGAGCAGCCGGATGGCCCGCTCGCGCTCGGGGTCACCGATGCGCAGGTCTTTTCCCCGCCGGCCGCTGTCCACGCGGCCCATCCTACGGATGGGCCATCACCCGAACGAAGTGCCGAGGCGGGTTTTCCCGGTCCGGTGCGCGCGACCGCGCACCGGACCGGTCCGCTCACGCCGTGGCCGGTTCGCGGTCGCCGATCAGCGGGGCCGTGCTGGGGGCGTCCAGCACCTCGTCGTCGAGAACGTTCTCGCTGCGGGCCACGATCACCGGGACGGCGATCTGGCCGGCGACGTTGGTGGCGGTGCGCATCATGTCCATGATCGGGTCGACCGCGTAGGCGATGGCGATGCCGGTGGCCACGACCTCGGGCGGGAAGCCCAGCGCGCCGACGGTCAGCGTCAGCATCGTGAACCAGCCGGTCACGCCCGCGGTGGCGATCGAGCCGAACACCGCGACCGCGATGATCGTCAGGTACTGCACCCAGCCCAGCTGGATGCCGAAGAGGTTGGCGATGAACAGCGAACCGATCGCCGGGTAGATCGCCGCGCAGCCGTCCATCTTGGTGGTGCTGGCCAGCGGGACCGCGAAGCTCGCGTAGGCGGGCGGAACGCCCAGGTTCTCCGCGGCCTGGCGGGTCATCGGCAGGCTCGCGCCGGAGGAGCGGGAGGCGAAGGCGAACTGCAGGACCGTCCACGACTTGGCGAAGAAGCGGGCCGGGCTGACCTTGGCCACCAGCCCCAGCAGCAGCGGGTACACGGCGAACAGCACCAGCAGGCAGGCCACGTAGGTGGAGCCGACGAGCTTGACCAGCGGCAGGAAGAACTCGTTGCCGTAGGTGGCCACGGCGTTGCCGATCAGGCCGAGGGTGCCCAGCGGGGCCAGCCGGATGATCCAGCCCAGCACGCGCTGGATGACCTCGAAGGCCGCCTTGTTGAAGTTCACGAACGGAGCGGCCTTGTCGCCGAGGCTGTAGGTGGCCGCGCCGATGATCAGCGACACGAACACGACCTGCAGGGTCTCGCCCTCGGCGAAGGCGCTGATCAGGTTGTCCGGCACCAGGCCGTTGAGCAGGTCCAGCCAGGAGCCCTGCGTCTTCTCGCCGATCGCCTGCAGCTTCGCCGGGTCGGGCTCGATGACCAGGCCGCGGCCGGGCTGGAACAGCCTGCCGATCACCAGGCCGATCACCACGGCGATCAACGAGGTGATGGCGAACCACAGCGCGGTCTTGCCGCCCAGGCGGGCCGCGGTCCGGCCGCCGCCGAGCGAGCGGAGGCTGTTGATGCCGACCACGATCGCGGTGAAGATCAGCGGCAGCACGGTGAAGCTGAGCAGCTTGGTGAACGTGCTGCCGATGGTGTCCAGGGTGGTGATCAGCCATTGCGCGTCGGTCTGCTTGGCGACCCAGCCGAGCAGGGCGCCGAGCACCAGCGAGGCGAGCACTGCGACGGCGAACAACTTGGGGTTGAAGCGCAGGCGGGACCGCCCGGCGGTGTCGGACACAGGGATCTCCCGAAGTCGTGGAGGGTTGGTGCGGAGAGGGCGCGGGTCAGCGCCGGAGCGCGGCGGAGCGCCGCGCGGGGGAGCGGCCGAGCGAGGGCTTCAGCTCAGGCCGGAGGAGATCAACGACAGACGCAGCTGGCCTGCCGTCGAAGATCGACGTGCAGGCGCGAGGTCAACAGCCACGGTCGCAGGACAGACATAGCGACCTCAATTAACCACCCGATCGAGCGATTAAGTCCCGAAGGTGGGCGAAATGTGCCCACGTTCACCCCGATGGCGGCACCGCGTCCCCGATCACCGCCGTGGCCAGGACCCCGAATACCGCCGTCATCGGGTGTCTGATCACTGCCGTGTTCGGGTCATCCCCGGGAAGGAGACGACCGGGGATCAGAGGCCCGGACCGGGGATCACCGGGATGTGAGGATCTCGAGATGCCGGTCGCGGCAGGTGATCAGGCGGGTGTGGTCCAGAGGTGGGTGATGGTGAGGCCGAGGTCGGCGAGGAGCTTGCGGGTGAGGGGGAGGCTGATGCCGAGGACGCTGGAGGGGTCTCCGTCGACGCCCTCGATGAACCAGCCGCCGAAGCCCTCCAGGGTGAAACCGCCCGCGACGTTGAGGGGTTCGCCCGTGGCGATGTAGGCGTTGATCTCGTCCTCGGTGGGGGTCCCGAAGTGCACCGCCGTGCCCAGGTGGCCGGAGGTGCGGTCGGTGATCTTCCCGTCGCGCACCCGGATGATCGCGTGCCCGGTCAGGAGCTCGGCGCTGCTGCCGGAGTTCTGGGCCCAGCGCTTGGCGGCGACCTCCGGCGTGCCCGGCTTGCCGACGATCTCGCCGTCGGCCAGCAGCAGCATCGAGTCGCACCCGACGATCACCGCGTCGGGCTCCGCGCACTCACCGGCGACCGCCTCGGCCTTCGCCTGCGCCAGAGCGGTGACCAGCTCGGCCGGAGCCGGATCCGTCAGCGACGCGGCCACCGCGTCCTCGTCGACGCCCGAGACCTGCACGAGCGGTTCGATCCCGGCGGAGCGGAGCACGGACAGGCGGGAGGGCGAGGCGGAAGCGAGAACGAAGCGCACGCACCCGATGCTAGTGCGTGGGCCCACGCCGCCGGACGTGGTGGGAAGCGGATCCGCATAGGCTGAGCGGGTGAGTGCTGAAGTTCTGCTCGACGGAGACCGGCTGCGCCGACGACTGGTCGACGAAGGACCGTATTCCGCGCTGGACGTGGTGGCCGTGACCGGCTCCACCAACACCGACCTGGCCGCCGCCGCGGCCCGCGGCGCCGCCGACCGGACGGTGCTGATCGCCGAGGAGCAGAACGCCGGGCGCGGGCGGTTGCAGCGGCAGTGGATCTCGCCGCGCGGCGCAGGGCTGTTCGTGAGCGTGCTGCTGCGTCCCGGGGTTCCGCCGTCGGCGGTGGGGTGGATGCCGCTGATCGCCGGTGTCGCCCTCGCCGAGACCGTCGAGCGGACCACCGGTGTGCCCGCCGGCCTGAAGTGGCCCAACGACCTGCTGCTCGGCTCGGGCGAGGACTGGCGCAAGGGCGCCGGGATCCTCTCCGAGGCGGTCGCCGGACCGGACGGGATGGCGCTCGTCCTGGGCATGGGGGTCAACGTCCGGCAGCAGCGCGACGAGCTGCCCACCGGTGCGGGCGGCCTGCCCGCCACCTCGCTGGCCGCCGAGGGCGCCGACGTGGACCGCGAGGACTTCGCCGCGGACCTGCTCGGCGCGCTCGCCGAGGTCGAGGGGCTGTGGCGCGACGCCGGCGGCGACGTGATCTCCACCGGGCTGCTCGCCCGCTACCGCGAGCGGTGCCGGACCCTCGGTCAGCGCGTGCGGGTCGACCTGGGGGACGGCGACCTGCACGGCGAGGCCGTCGACGTCGACGACACCGGCAGGCTCGTGGTGCGCACCGAGGCCGGTCGGACCACGGCCGTCTCGGCGGGTGACGTGGTGCACGTCCGCCGGAGCTGAGAGCGTTCTCCACGCCCGGGCGCGGCCGGTAACGTGATTCGCAGACCGGCGTCAGGGCTGAGGAAGGGGAACCGTGGCCTACCCAGACGGCTTGCTCCACGACGACGAGGCCGTCGTCGTGCACAAGCATCCGCACTGGAAGATGCTGCTCGGCCCGGTGCTCGTGCTGTTCGTCGTGGTCGGTGGCGCCTCCTACCTGGCGGCGCTGGTGGCGACCACCCCGTGGCGGCTGCCGGTGTGGATCGCGATCGGCGTGGTGGGCCTGGTGCTGATCGTCTGGTTCACCCTCGCGCCGCTGGCCCGCTGGCGGACCACGCACTTCGTGATCACCACGCACCGGCTGATGGTCCGCGAGGGCGTGTTCACCAGGTCCGGGATCGACATCCCGATGTGGCGGATCAACTCGGTGCGCTTCCGGCGCGGTCTGGTGGACCGCGTCTTCGGCTGCGGCACGCTGGTGGTCGAGTCCGCGTCGGACGAGCCGCTGGAATTCGATGACATCCCGCAGGTCGAGCAGGTGCAGACGCTGCTCTACCGCGAGGTTGGCGATGGTGCTGAACATCGGGCGCAGGAGGGCTGAATGGGACCACGTGAGCTGGGCTTGCCGATGCGGGTCGCCTCACCGGAGCCGGCGGGGCTGCCCGCCGAGGTGACGATCTGGGAGGTCGGCGCGCGCGACGGCCTGCAGAACGAGAAGGAGACAGTCCCGCTCGAGGTGAAGCTGGAGTTCCTGCGGCGGATGGCCGATGCCGGCCTGGCCGTCCTGGAGGCGACGAGCTTCGTGCACCCGAAGTGGGTTCCGCAGCTGGCCGACGCCGCCGAGCTGATCGACGGGCTGGACCAGGCCTCCGGCGTGCGGTACCCGGTGCTGGTGCCCAACCAGCGCGGTCTGGACCGCGCGCTCGACGCGAAGGTCCGCGACATCGCCATCTTCGCCGCCGCGTCCGAGACGTTCGCGCAGCGCAACCTCAACAGCGGCCTCGACGAGCAGTTCGCCATGTTCGAGCCGGTGGTGGGGCGCGCGGTCGGCGAGGGGATCGCCGTGCGCGGCTACCTGTCGATGTGCTTCGGCGATCCGTGGGAAGGCCCGGTCCCGGTCGAGCAGGTCGTGGCGACGGGCAAGCGGCTGCTGGAGATGGGCTGCCACCAGCTCTCGCTCGGCGACACTATCGGCGTGGCCACCCCCGGCCACGTGGAGGCCCTGCTCCGCGCGTTCGTCGCGGCCGGAGTCGGGGTGGACGAGATCGCGGTGCACTTCCACGACACCTACGGCCAGGCGCTGGCCAACACCGCCACGGCGCTGCGCCATGGAGTGTCCACTGTGGACTCGTCGGCAGGTGGCCTGGGCGGCTGCCCCTACGCCAAGTCCGCGACCGGCAACCTCGCCACCGAGGACCTGATCTGGATGCTCGACGGCCTCGGCATCCAGCACGGGGTCGACCTCGGCAAGCTCGTCGACACCAGCGTTTGGATGGCCGAGCAGCTGGGTCGTCCGAGCCCCTCGCGGGTGGTCAAGGCACTGAGCTCGTGACCGCGCCGGACCCGGTCCTGCACGTCGTGCAGGACCGGCCGGTGCTGGTCTGGCGCTGCACCCGCAAGTGGCTGGCGATCTCCTCCGCACCCCGCGGCGGCGGCATCGGTCTGCGCGACTGGGTGTTCAACGCGACCGTGGTGACCGACTACGACCACCCCGACCCGTCGGCGCACGCCGGTGAGATGGCGGCCGGACTCGGCCTGACCGGCGCTGGAATCGGCCTGCTCACCGCGGTCGACGTGCGGCACGAGGTCACCGCCACCGACGGCGGCGTCCGGGCCGGCGTGACCACCGGCGCCAACGCGCCCGTCTGGGCCGCGGCACCCGCCGACGAGCGGGCGTGGGCACCGGGCACGATCAACGCGGTCTGCTGGTCACCCGTGCGCCTGAGCGAAGCGGCGCTGGTGAACGCGGTGGCGACCGTCGCGGAGGCCAAAACCCAAGCGCTGCTGGAATCCGGAGTCGCGGGCACCGGAACGGTCACCGACGCCACGGCGATCCTCTGCCCGGCCGACGGCGAGCCCGAGCCCTACGGCGGCCCCCGCTCCCGCGTCGGAGCGGCCCTGGCCCGCGCGGTCCACGCAGCCGTGACGGCCGGGCTGCGCGTCGAGAACGCGCGCCACGACCCGTCCTGAGGTCAGTCCTGCTCGCGGGTCCCGAACATCCCGACGAAGCTGAAGCGCAGCACCCGGTCACCGCCGCGATCGGCGGTGCCGGTGATCTCCACCAGACCCAGGTTCGGCTTGCTGCGGGAACGGCGCTGGCCGGTGACCTCCATGCCGAACCGGAGCACGTCACCCGGGAACACCGGGGCCAGCCAGGTCAGCTCGTTGCCACCGGGCGAACCCTGCGAGGTGGAATCGGCCAGCACGTGATCGACGTAGGCGCGCATCCACAGCGACGCGGTGAACCAGCCCGAAGCGCACAAGCCGCCCAGCACCGAGTTGCGCCCCGCCTCCTCGTCGAGGTGGAACGGCTGCGGGTCGAAGCGGGCGTTGAACTCCAGCATCTCCTCGCGGTCGATCTCGGTCTTGCCCAGATCGAACGTCCGCCCCGGCGTCAGGTCCTCGTACGCGATGGTGGCCATGGCGCCATCTTCGCAGCTCCCAGCTGCGGACGGCGTTGAGAGGGTCCTCACAAGCAGCCCCCGCGACCGGCGATTTCAGCGGCGATCAGCGACGGAGGTGGTGAAAAGCGCCCTCGCGCGTGGAACCATCGAAGCGTCCGCGCGTCCCACCACGAGGGGCGCCGACGCACGCGGCAGGGGAGGGCAGCGGCAGTGCCGACCGACCACAGATCTCAAGTGGAAGAGCTGATGGCCGACTACCGGCGAAGCCGGGAGCGGCTGGCCGACACCCGGCGCGACCTCGCCGCCGTCACCGCGACCGCGAGCACCGACGACGGGCGCGTGCGGGTCGTCGTCGGCCCGCAGGGGGCGCTGCGCGAACTCGACATCGCCGACGACGCGGCCCAGCGGATGCGTCCCGCCGAGCTCGCGGCCACGATCGTCCGACTCAGCACCGACGCCGCTCGCGCCGCCGCCGAACGCGCCGCGTCCGTGCTCGCCGACGCGCTGCCCGCAGGCACCGACCCGGAACTGCTGCTGGGGCCACCCCCGGAACCGGTGCCGCGCAACGAATCACGGCGGATCGACGATGATGCCGACGACGAGGACTTCTCGGACGCCAGCTGGTTGCAGCAGGGCCCGACGGGACGGACGTGACCATGGGCGGTTTCCGCACCGACACCGAGCGGCTGGCGCAACGGGCAGGTGAGTTCGACGACCTGGCCGGTCAGGCGCAACGCATCGCCGACACCGTGCGGCAGGCCGTGGAGTCCGCGGGCGCCTGCTGGGGCGACGACGAGTTCGGCGAGCGCTTCGCCGCAACCCACGCACCCCGCGCCGACGCCGCCCTGGCGTCCGCGGGCGAGTTACCGCGCGAACTGCGCGCCCTCGGCCAGGAGTTCGCCGACACCGCCCGGACCACGCGCCGAACCGATGCCGACAACGCCGACGAACTCCGCCGGCTCACCGGAGAGGGGTGAACGGCGTGGGCATCGAACTCCCGCCGGAACTCCGCGACGTCGCCGCCCGAGCCGGAGCCCGCTGGCCGGCCGCCGACGAAGACCTCATGCGCGACTCCGCCACCGCCTGGCGCGACGCGGCGACGTCCCTCGACGCGCTCACCCGCAACGCCGACACCGTCGCGCAAGGCGCCCTGAACTCCTTCGACGGCGAAGCCGCCCAAGCCGCGGGTCGGGAGTGGAACGGCTTCATCGCCGACGACGGACCGCTGCCCGCCACCGCGAAGCAGTGCCGGGCCAACGCCGATCGACTCGACCACGCCGCCGAGCAGATCAGCACCGCCAAGGTGGAGCTGGTGCGCGAACTCGTCTCGCTGGCCAAGCAGACCGACGCCGCCGAACAAGCCGCCGCGACCGGGAACCCGCAGGCCCTGGCCGGTCTCGACACCGCGCTCAGCGGCGCGGCCGCCAACGTCGCCCGCGTCCACGAGACGCTGTCCACCGCGCTCGACCCTGGAGTCCCCGGCGCAGCCGAACAGGCCTCCGGTGCTCTGGCGGAAGTCGGCGCGGCCACAGGCCATACGCTGGGACCGGAATCCGCAGTGGACGGTGCGGAACCCGGTGATGTCGGTGCTGTGATCGAAGAAGCGGAACGTGGCGTGGCGGAGACAGTCGGTGGTGCCCATGACACCGTCCGCGAATCGGTTCCGGAAGGTGGGTTCGGCGCTCCCGCCGCCCCGGCCGCGCCGGGCTGGCAGCCAGGGATGGCGGAAGCCGGAACCGGCCCGATCCCGGTGATCGGCTCCGGCGGGCACACCGGCTGGCGGCCCGACGAGGCGCCCAACACCGCACCCCAGGCCTCGCACGCGGCCTGGGCGTCTCCGCCCGGGCAGCAACCGCAGGCGCCCGCACCGGGTTTCAAC
>NZ_SMLA01000080.1:0-21011 GCF_004349225.1 Saccharopolyspora karakumensis | reverse complement strand
CCCCATCCACCGCACCGACCCCCGCCGAGGCCGACCACGCGCCGGGGTCCCCGTCCCGCCCTCGACCCGCACCGGGTGACGGGATTTCAAGGGAAGTCCGGGTCCCGATCTCAGTGGAAATCGGAACCCGGACTTCGGTGGAAATCGGGTCGCACCAGGTGAGGCGCTGGTCAGCCGACCTTGGCGGGCATGGCGACTTCGACGCTGCCGTTGTTGCGGCGGTGCTCGGCGACCCAGTTCTCGACCGCCTGGTGGCAGGCGCGGTCCAGGTGGCGGACCGTGCTCAGGTCGAGGTGGACGTGCTTGCCCGTGGGCAGCTTCTCCAGGTGGTCGAGCAGCCGGGGCAGGCGCAGGAACGTGGCGTTGCCGCCGAGCTCGACGTGAACGCGGTCCTCGCTGTGCTCGGCGTTGACCGACAGCCGGGAGACCTCGATCGCGGTCTTGACCACCGCGAGGGCCAGACCCGTCAGGGTGCCGATGAGCAGGTCGGTGGCCACGATCGTCACCGCGGTCAGCACCAGCACGAACGCCTCGGACCGGTGCTCGCGCACCAACTTGGCGACCGCCTGGATCTCCAGCAGCTTCCACCCGGCCTGGATCAGCAGCGCGGCCAGCACGGCGGTCGGGATGAACGCCAGCAGACCGGGCAGCAGCACCACGAACAGCAGCAGCCAGAAGCCGTGCAGCACGCGGGACAGCTTCGTCTTCGCCCCGGCCTGCACGTTGGCGGAGCTGCGCACGATCACGGCGGTCATCGGCAGCGCGCCGAAGACGCCGCAGACCGCGTTGCCCGCGCCCTGCGCGACGAGCTCCTTGTTGTACTGCGTCTTCGGACCGTCGTGCATGCGATCGACGGCGGCGGCGCTGAACAGGCTCTCCGCCGAGGCGATGAGCGCGAACGTGAGGATCGAGCCGAGCACGGCGAGGTTGACCGCGCCGAAGTCGGTCAGCGCGGGCGGGTTCAGCGACGCCAGCAGCGAGCCGACCTCGATCTTCTTCACCGGCAGGGCCAGCAGCACGGCCGCCGCGCTGGTGAGGACCACGGCGACCAGCGCGCCGGGAACCAGGTTCAGCGGCGCCGGCACGAACTTCTTCCATGCGGTCATGACCAGCAGCGCCGCGATGGCGAGGCCGAGCCCGGCGATGCCCTCCGGCGTGGTCACCATCGCGGTGGCCAGTTCGCCCAGTCCGCCGAACTTCTCGAAGGTCGTGTCGGGCTGGGCCAGACCGCCGACCGGGTAGATCTGGCCGAGGATCAGCACCAGGCCGATACCGGCCAGCATGCCCTGCACGACCGACGGCGAGATCGCCCGGAACCAGGTGCCCAACCGGCTCACGCCGAGCAGGATCTGCACGACGCCGGCACCGAGCACGATGATGCCGAGCATCCCGAGCCCGTGCTGGCTGACGGCCGAGGCCACCAGCACGGTCAGGCCCGCGGCCGGGCCGGAGACCTGCAGCGAGCTGCCGGGCAGCAGGCCGACGACCAGGCCGCCGACGATGCCGGTGACGATGCCCAGCTCGACCGGCACACCGGATGCGGCGGCAACGCCGACGCACAGCGGGACGGCCACCAGGAACACCACCAGGGAGGCGGCGAGGTCCGCGCCGAACGTCGGCGCGCCGGGCATTCGCCCGGTTCGTGGTTGCGACGTGTCTTCAATTTGCGTTGTCACGATGCCCTCCAGGGCGAAAACGGGAGCGGGCTTGCTCTACAGCGGGAGGAAGTCCTCGTCTTCCGCCGACTGCGGTGCGACGTAGACCAGACCGGTGTCGATCTCGTAGAACCAGCCGTGCAGGCGAAGCCGACCGGAGTCGATCCGGTCGCGGATGAACGGGTACTCGCGCAGCACGTCCAGCTGCGACCGGAGGTGCCGCTTGCTCTCGGCGCGGACGGCGGTGTCCTCGGGTTCGGCGGCGACCTGGGCTTCGGTGCCCAGCCAGGTGCACAGCGCGGGCAGCGCGTCGAGCCCGCGGCCGGCGATGGTCAACGCGGTGACGGCGCCGCAGTGCGAGTGGCAGCACACGATGATGTCGGGAATCCCCAGTTGCAGAACGGCGTACTCGATCGTGCCCATCTCACTGGAACCGGAGTCCGGTGAGTATTTCGGCACCACGTTTCCGGCGGTTCGCAGTTCGAACAACGTTCCTGGCTCAGCCCCGGTGATGTGCGACGGCGTCACGCGGGAATCTGAACATCCGATGAACAATGCGGAGGGTGCCTGGCCCGCGGCCAACTGCTTGCGCTGGTCCTCGGAAAGCAGGTTCGGATAGCGACGTGCGTGTTGCACGAAGTTGTCGAAGCTCATTTCGGATCTCCGGGTCGAATCGGCTCGGAAAAGTCGGAGTCCGGGCCGATCAGTGCCGCATGACCTGCAACATCGCCGGTGAATGTCTGAGCCTGCCGTGAACGTGGTGCGCATCGGTCCCGATGCCCGGGCATGCGGCGGAGCGGAGGAGGATCTCGAAATCCGCGGCCGTCCACCGGGACGCCCCGAGATTCCGGTCGTGCTCGTGGCGCATCTGGTCGCGCCGGTGCGTCGCCGGGCTGGGCAGGCGTTCGCGGAGCTTCTCGCCGTCCCGGTGCTCCTTCGGGTCGGGCTTGTGCTCGTTGGTGGTGAGGCTAGCGGCCTGACCGGCCAGCGCCGCGTCGGTCGGCCCCAGGGCGGCGAGCACGACCGCGAAGAGCAGGAAGACTCCCACCCTCGTGATCTGCCATGCCGTGCCGCGCACCGAACACCTCCCCGAAAAAAGAGCAGCCGATCCCCTTCCGGCGACGCCGACGGTTGCGGGGTGAACGAGCGAATGCGCTCGAACCCCACAATATCGGAAGCACGACCTCCGTACGCAAGTCGCAGATCGGACGAATCCGCCGCGCAACAAATGAGAATTCCTTAATGCGGGAACTCTGCCGCCCAGAATCACCCGGTCGTCGGGTCGACACCCCGCTCGCCACTACTTTCCGCGACATCAGACGTCACGGTGCGCACCTGAAATGTGATCGGCATAACCGCATCGAGGGACGGCATCGGTAGTCGTCTATTCACTTGCGAAACATCGCAGAAACGCGATTCCTACCGAACCCGATAATGATATGCATGCGCGAGTATGAATCCGAGCGATTCGTAACGACTCCGCGCGACCGAGTTGTCCGATTCGACTTGGAGGAACACCCGCTCGGCCGACGCCCAACCGGCGCAGGATCGCATCAGCGCGGCGGCCACGCCGCGTCGCCGCCACTCCGGGGCCGTGCGCATCCCGTAGACGCCGCACCAGCCGTCCGAGACCGCGAACATGCCGACCCCGACCGGAACTCCCCGGCGCACGGCGGTGGCGAACGCGACGGGCGCCGGCACCCGGTCCAGGCTCGGCTCAGGCCGACCGCCGACGGCCGCGACGGCGTCCAGCCACCGCGATCCGGGCTCGGCGTCCAGCAGGACTTCGAAGTCCGACGCCGGGCAGGTCTGCAGCAGCATCTCCAGCTCGGTCCGCATGACCGTGGTCGGCGCATCGGCCCGGTAGCCGCGACCGGCCAGCAGCTCGTCCAGCTCCTCGTGCTCGTCGAGCGGGCTGACCTGCACGATCGCCGGACCCGAACGCTCGGCGTAGAAGCGCTCCGCTGCGTCGATCGCGGCTTCCGGATCGTCGAGCGGACCGATCGGCAGGGCCGAGTTCGAGCGGCGGCGGCGAAGCAGGTGGCAGTGCCGCAGCAACCAGCCGTCGCGACGCTCCACCGTCGAGGCGGGCCAGGTCGCCACCGCCGCGCGCTCGATGGCCCAGGTGTCCGGGTTCGTCACTCCGTGCGGAACGCCGGGTACGGCTGCAGGTGCAGCGCGCCGGCTCCGAAGCGGTCCACCAGTGCGTCGATGACGGTGTCGGCGAACTCCGCGACGTCGGACAGCTGCGCGTCCTGCGCATCGGAGCGCAGGTGCCTCCAGCGGTCCACCAGCGCCGTGCTGCGGCGCGGCGAGGGCTGGTGCAGGTCGATCGGCCGGTCGTGCTCGCCGGTGCGCGGCAGGAACCACCACGTCGACACCCACACCCACAGCAGCTGGGCGTTGAACAGCCTGGGCAGCAGCACCTCGTCGGAGTCCAGCTCCGGCCACACCTCGGCGATCTCCGAGCGCCAGGTCGCGAGCATGCTCTGCGCCAGGTTGTCCGGTAACGCGTAGGAGCACCACGAGGACGGGAACGGGTACTGCAGGTAGGCGGCGTCCATCGCGACGTCGCGCACGCAGCCCCACTCGAAGTCCAGGAAGCGAACCCCGCTGGACCCGGTGACGAGGCTGTTCTCCGGGCAGATGTCGGACGGGCTGAACGCCTGGTAGCGGCTGGAACCCAGCTGCTCGGACGCCGCGGTGAGCCGCTCGACCAGCTCCGGCGGCGTGCGCACGCCGAGGATCTGGCTGAGCAGTTCGGGCAGCTCCCCGACCGAGGCGACGATGTCGTCGGCGACCGGGTCGGTCCAGGACTTGGCGCCCAGTCTGCGCATCAGCGCGTCGAAGTCGGCGGCGCAGCCGGCGGTGCTGCTGTGCAGCCGTCCCAGCGCCCGGGCCCAGGCGAGCAGGGCGCGTTCGGCGGCGCGCGGGTCCTCGGCGAAGAGCACGTCGGCCAGCGTGGAGCCGCGGCCGAGGTCTTCGAGCACGAGCAGGCGCTCGTTGACGTCGTGCGCGATGAGTTCAGGGCTGACCCGTGCCTCCGGCGGCAACGCCGTGGTCAGCTGGCAACTGGCCGCCTCGTGCGCGAACGGATCGGTGCGCGCTTCCGGCGGGCACTCTCCGTAGTGCTTGACGACCACGGTGCGCGGCAGTTCGAACGGCGATTCGGCGATCCGCACCCGCAGCACGACCGAGCGGTCACTCCCGCCCAGGTCCTCCGCGTCGGCAAGCCGCACCGGAGCTCCGGTCCTCTTGCTCAGCACCGCTTCTGCGGTGGCGACCGTGTCGGTCGCCTCGGTGCTGGCCGGGACCCGGACCTCCGGGGGGCCGGTGGTGATCTCCACGCTCATCGTCTCCAGACACTACCCCCACAACCTGAACCTCCAGGGCCATGACCGGTCAAGTGACACCTGACCGGGCATCGGCCGTGTGCGCTGCGTGTTCACCCCTGAACTCCCACGCACACGACTCCCTCAGACGTTGACGGAACCGGCCCTCGGCGACGTTGCACGGGTGGCGAACTCCGATGCCGAATCGGTTCCCCGCGCACCTGAGCGAGCCCGGCCGAACGCGCGGATGACGCGCTCGGCCGGGCCACCACTCGATGGGAGCAACGTCAGCTCTGCGGCTCGACCGTCCCGGTCACGTCCTTCTCCGCGGCCTTGGCCTGCTTCGGCTTCGCGTCGATGCCGGCCTCCTTGCGCTGGGCGTCGGTGATCGGCGCCGGCGCGGCGGTCAGCGGGTCGAAACCACCGCCGCTCTTCGGGAACGCGATGACGTCGCGCAGCGACTCGGCACCGGCCAGCAGCATGCAGATCCGGTCCCAGCCGAAGGCGATGCCGCCGTGCGGCGGGGCGCCGTACTTGAACGCCTCCAGCAGGAAGCCGAACTTCTCCTGCGCCTGGTCCTCGGAGATGCCCAGGAGCTCGAACACCCGCTCCTGCAGGTCCGGCCGGTGGATACGGATGGACCCGCCGCCGATCTCGTTGCCGTTGCAGACGATGTCGTAGGCCCAGGCCAGCGCGTTCTCCGGATCCTTCTCGAAGTTGTCGATCCAGTCGGCGTTGGGCGAGGTGAACGGGTGGTGCACCGCGGTCCACTTGCCGCTGCCGACGGCGACGTCGCCGGCCTCCATGTCCTCGACGGGCTCGAACATCGGTGCGTCGACGACCCACACGAACGACCAGGCGTCGTGGTCGATGAGGCCGCAGCGCTCACCGATCTCCAGGCGCGCGGCACCCAGCAGCGCCCGCGCGGAGGACTTCGAACCGGCGCCGAAGAACACGCAGTCACCGGGGTTGGCGCCGACGGCCTTGGCGAGGCCCTCGCGCTCGGTCTCGGACAGGTTCTTGGCGACCGGACCGGACAGCTCGCCGTTCTCGCCGACGAGCACGTAGGCCAGGCCCTTGGCGCCGCGCTGCTTGGCCCACTCCTGCCAGGCGTCGAGCTGACGACGCGGCTGGTCGGCACCACCGGGCATGACCACGGCACCCACGTAGGGCGCCTGGAACACGCGGAACGGCGTGTCGGAGAAGTACTCGGTCATCTCGGTGAGCTCGAGGCCGAAGCGCAGGTCGGGCTTGTCGGTGCCGTAGCGGGCCATCGCCTGGGCGTAGGTCATCCGCGGGATCGGGCGCGGGATCTCGTGGTCGACCAGCTTCCACAGGCCGGCCAGGATCTCCTCGCCGAGCTCGATGACGTCGTCCTGCTCGACGAAGCTCATCTCGATGTCGAGCTGGGTGAACTCGGGCTGCCGGTCGGCGCGGAAGTCCTCGTCGCGGTAGCAGCGGGCGATCTGGAAGTAGCGCTCCATGCCGCCGACCATGAGCAGCTGCTTGAACAGCTGCGGCGACTGCGGCAGCGCGTACCAGCTGCCCGGCTGCAGGCGGGCCGGGATCAGGAAGTCGCGGGCGCCCTCCGGGGTGGAGCGCGTCATCGTCGGCGTCTCGATCTCGACGAACTCGCGGCCGTGCAGCGTCTCGCGCGCGATGCGGTTGATGTCGCTGCGCATGCGCATGATCCGACCGGGCTCGCTGCGGCGCAGGTCCAGGTAGCGGTGCTTGAGGCGGATCTCCTCGCCGACCTCCAGGTGGTCGTCCAGCGGGAACGGCAGCGGAGCCGCTTCGCTGAGGACCTCCAGGTCGGTGGCGGTGACCTCGATGGCGCCGGTGGGGATCTCGGCGTTCTCGTTGCCCTCGGGGCGGACGATGACCTCACCGGTGATCTTGATGCAGAACTCGGCGCGCAGCCGGTGGGCGCGCTCGGCCATCTCCCCTTCGCGGAACACGACCTGGGAGACGCCGGAGGCGTCGCGCAGGTCGATGAAGATGACCCCGCCGTGATCGCGACGGCGCGCCACCCACCCTGCGAGGGTGACGGTCTGCCCGGCATGACCGGCGCGGAGCGATCCGGCCTCGTGCGTGCGCATCACGGGTACTCAGGCTCCTTCTTCCGCTTTTCGAGCGTTCGACTGCGTTGGCCGCTTCCCGCGCCGTGAGCAGGCGGGACGCGAGGTTCCAGGCTAGCCAACCTGCGCTGGGCGATCGCGGGCAGGGCGGCGGCCGGTCCCGCGATGTGAGCCGACCCGATCAGAGCCTCGACCTCACCTCATCAGCATGCCAGCCTGGTCCAAACCTTTTTCCGGAGTGATCGAGAATTCCCGGTTCCTCGGACTCGATGCCCGGCGGAGTGAACCATTGTGGGCCGTTGCATACGTGTGAAGGAGGGGAACAACAAAACACAGGCATCGCCCGAGGTGGGCTACTCCTAAAGTGGGAGCCGCCTACCGGAACTCGGTCGTTGCGCAACAGTGACCCACTGATTAGCGTAAGTTCGGAATTCGCCGGACACGAGGAGTAACGATGACCGGCCCGAAAACCGAGGCCCGCCCGACCGCCCGCCCGGCCGTTCGCGGCATGCAGCAGGGCGCCCCGCAGGCCCACCCGACCCAGCAGCCACCTTCCCAGGCCACGAAGCCGCAACCGACGCAGCAGGCCAACGCGATCTCGGCCGAGCTGGCGGAACTGCTCCGAACGGGTCCGTTCGAAGCCGCTCTGCGCACCGCGATCCGCTCCAGCCGCCTGAGCCTGGAGCGCATCCAGCACCGCCTGCGCGCCAGAGGCACGCCGGTCAGCATCACGGCGCTGAGCTACTGGCAGTCCGGCCGCCGCCGTCCCGAGCGCCCCGATTCGCTGCTCGCGCTGGCCCAGCTGGAGCAGGTCCTGGGCGTGCCGGAGAGCTCCCTGTCCGCGCTGCTCGGTCCGCCGCGCCCGCGCGGTCGCACCCGGCAGGCGTCCGCCGAGGCACCGCCGCTGAGCGCGCTGTGGTCGGAGCACGAGTCGGCCGCGGAGCTGCTCACCAAGATCGACACCAACCACGACAGCAAGCTGACCCGCTTGTCGCACCACGACGTCGTGCACGTCGATCAGCACGGTGACCTGCGCAAGATCCGCACCCGCAAGCTGGTTCGCGCGGAGACCAACAACGCCGACCGCTGGGTGATCATGTTCGACGGCGCGTCGTCGGTGGCCACGCCGCCGATCATCCGCCCGATCCGCTCGTGCCGGCTGGGCCAGGTGCTCACCGACCACGCCCGCGATCTGGTGGTCGCCGAGCTGCTGTTCGACCACGCGCTGGCGCGGGGCGAGACGCTGCTGCTCGAATACGAGATCATCGACCCGCCGACCGGTCCGAACGAGGCCGAGCACAGCTTCTGCCGCCTCTTCCGGCTGCCGGTGCGCCAGTACGTGGTGGAGTTGCAGTTCGATCCGGCGCACCCGCCGGCGGGCTGCGAGAGCTACGTCGGCGATTCGGCGATGCAGGAGGCTGAGCAGCCCAAGCCGCTGCAGGTGGATCGATTCGGGCGCGCGCACGCGGTCGCGCTGGACTTCGGCATGGGAGTCTTCGGCGTCCGCTGGCAACCCGAGCAGCAGGGCGAGGTGCTCCCGGAGACGGAGTAACCCGGTCCAGCGACCTGGTTCACCCACCCCTCTGCACGCGCCGTAACGAAGACTCGAACAATTCAAGAAACCGCGAAAGCTCCCGATCAGCGCGTCTTAGCATTCGAGAAACAATGGCCGGGCGCGCTCGACCACAAAAGAATTCCGGATTTCGGCTGCATGCGGCGACAGCACCGATCTTTTCCGACAATCGCGAGGAGGCCGAGCCGGCGCAGGCTCGGCCTCCTGCTCTTGGCCGGGACGTGACCGTTCGGTGAACGTCCCCAACTTGTCCATACAAGTGGCCGTTGTGGCTGGCAGGATGCCGCGCATGACTGCTCCCGCCCGCGTTCTCGGTGTCGCCCTCTCCGCCCGGTGGGAAGGCGTCGGCGAGCCGTTCACCCTCGTCGAGTCGCCCCTCCCGGAGACCCTGGAGCCCGGCGAGGTCCTGGTCGAGATCGAGCTGGCGACGGTGTGCGGCAGTGATCTGCACACGGTCACCGGCGGCCGACCCGCCCCCTCGCCGGGGGTGCTCGGGCACGAGCAGGTCGGCCGGGTCGTCGCGGTGGGCCCGGGCGAAACGCCCCGCTGCCTGGATTCGACTCCGGTGGCGCCCGGTCTCCGCGTGGTGTGGTCGGTGGCCGCCTCCTGCCTGCGCTGCGCGCGCTGCCTGGCGGGGATGCCGCAGAAGTGCCTGCACCTGCGCAAGTACGGGCACGAGGCGTGGGACGACGAGCGGCCGCTGCGCGGAGGTTTCGCCACGCACTGCCTGCTGATGCCGGGCACCGCGATCGCTGCGGTCGACGAGTCGCTGCCCGCCGAGGTCGCCGCTCCGGTGTCCTGCGCGACCGCGACGGTCGCCGCCGTGGTGGGCGCGGCGGACCCCGTGGGCGACGGCACCCGCGCGCTGGTCAACGGAGCCGGGATGCTCGGGCTGACGGCGGTGGCGATGCTCTCGGCGGCCGGAGCCCACGTGGTGGCGGTCGATCCGCATCCGCTGCGCCGCGAGCAGGCGCTGGCCTTCGGGGCGTCAGAGGCGGAACCGGCGGGGCGCCCGGTCGGCGAGGTGGACGTCGCGCTCGAACTGTCCGGCGCCACCGGCGCGGTGCAGTCCTGCCTGGACTCGCTGGCGGTCGGCGGCGTCGCGGTGCTGGCCGGGTCGGTGTCGCCGGGACCGGCGGTCCAGCTGGATCCGGAGCGGCTGGTGCGCGGCCTGCACCGGATCGTCGGCGTGCACAACTACCACCCGCGCGACCTGCTCACGGCCGTCGAGTTCATGACCGAGCACCACCGCACCCGCCCGTTCGCCGACCTGGTCGCCGGCCGCTACGGCCTCACCGAGCTCGACGCGGCCTTCGCGGCCGCACGCCGAGGCGACGCCCCCCGCCGAGCCATCGCCCCCTGACCCACGACCCGAGTACCGCCGCACTCCGGTTCCCGATCATGGCCGCAGTCCGGGGCCTGGAGGTGCTGCTCCGGTCCACGCAGGGCCGGAGCGGGTCACGTCGGTCCGGCGGCTGCGGGTGTTGGTGACGGTCACCGAGGCGACGTCGGGGCGGTAGCGGTCCTCGGAGCACTCCAGCGGTGTGCCCGCGGAATCGGTGGTCACCCGTCGTTCGCGCAGCAGCGGCGCACCTTCGCCGACCTCGAGCAGCCGCGCGTCGGTCGGGTCGGCGGCCACGGCGTCGAAGGTGTGGCGCGCGGCGTGCAGGTCCACGCCCTGCTCGGTGAGGTGGGCGTAGATCGACCCCGCGTCGAGGTCGGCGTCGAGCAGGCTGCGGCCGATCTGCTCGCGGTAGGTCATCCGCTCCAGCATGGCGGGACGGCCGTCGAGCAGTCGCAGCCGCAGCAGCTGCACCGCCAGCGCGTCCGGTTCCAGTTGCAGCGCCGCGGCGATGGCCGGTTCGGGCCTGCGCAGCGCGATCTCCTGGAGCTGCTGACCGGGCACGTGCCCGGTGATCTCGGCGCGGCGGGTGAACGACAGGAAGGACTCGAAGGGCTGGCTCGGCACGGCGTCGAGCACGACCGGCCGCTTGCCCTTGCCGCCGCCGATCAGTCCCTCGTCGCGCAGCGCGGCCAGCGCTTGCCGGATCGGGCCGCGCGAGACCGAGAACTCCTGGCACAGCTGGGATTCCGACGGCAGGGATTCGCCCACGGCGATCTCGCCCGACCGGATGCGCTGCCTCAGTTCGCTCGCGAGCACGCGGTGCAGTGGAGTCGTCACGAACTGGACTATACAAGCTTGGTCCGACGACACATGGACGCCCGAAAACGCCAGGTTGAACGGCAGATTACTTGTACATACAAGTCATTGACCTCGCTTCTCGCGCGCTGGCACCGTGAGCGGCGTGAGCGTTTCGAGCAGTTCAACCGACCTGATCGTCGTGGGTGCCGGGATCGTCGGCCTGGCGCACGCCGTCGCAGCGGTGGAGCGGGGCATGTCGGTCACGGTCGTCGAACGCGACGACCACGCCGTCGGCGCCTCCGTCCGCAACTTCGGGCACGCCTGCATCACCGCCCAGACCGGCGAGGCGCTGCGCTTCGCCGAGCACGCCAGGGGAACCTGGCTGCGGCTGGGCGAGCAGGCGGGCTTCGGCGTCGCCGAATGCGGCACGGTGGTGGCCGCCCGGTCGGGCGAGGAGACCGCCGCGCTGGAGGAGCTCGCCGAGCTCCGCGGGCCGGACCAGGTCCGGCTGCTCACCGCGGACGAAACCACCTCGACCGCAGCGGTTTCCGCCGAGGGACTGCACGGCGGCGCGCTCCTCCCCCGCGACCTCCGCGTCGACCAGCGGCGCGCCGCCGCCGCGATCGCCGCCTGGCTCACCGAGCAGCCAGGGGTGCGCGTGCTGTGGGGCACTCCCGTGCTGAGCGTCGAAGACGGTCTCGTGCGCACCGGGCGGGGACCGCTGCACGGCGATCACGTGGTGGTCTGCGCCGGCCACGACCTCGACCGGATCATCCCGGACGCGGCCGAGGCGGACGGGATCCGCCGCTGCGTCCTGCAGATGCTGCAGCTCCGGGCCGCCGGCCTGAAGCTCGGCCCCGCGCTGCTGACCGGAACCTCGATGCTGCGGTACCCGGCCCTGGCCGGAACCGAAGGCGCCCGCGCGCTGCGGGAGCGCTGGAGCGAGCAGCGGCCGGAGCTGCTGGCCGCGTCGGTCAACCACATGCTCACCCAGCTGCCGGACGGCGACCTCGTCGTCGGCGATACCCACACCTACGCCCGCACCCCCGAACCCTGGTCGTCGGAGGAGCTCGACGAGCTCCTGCTCGCCGAGACCCGCGCGCTGCTCGGCCGCGACGACCTCGCGGTGGTCCGCCGCTGGCAAGGCGTCTACGCCTCCGCCGACGGCGAGTTCCTCCGCACCCGCGTCTCCCCCGGCGTCACCGCCGTCGCCGTCACCTCCGGAATCGGTATGACGACCGCTTTCGGGCTCGCACCCACCGTTGTCGAATCCCTCGCCTGACCCCTCGGGAGCTCCTGATGTCCTTGCGTCACCTCACACGCCCGATCGCCCTCGCCCTCGCGGCCGGCTCGGTCTTGGCGCTGACCGCCTGCGGCACCGGCGGTGATTCCGCCTCCGAGTCGCCGACGTGCCCGGACGGCAAGATCCGCTTCGGCGTCGAACCCTTCGAAGACCCCGCCCGCCTCACCCCGGCCGCGCAGAAGCTGGGCGACGCGCTGTCGAAGTCGCTCAACTGCCCGGTGGAAGTCCAGGTGACCCAGGAGTACTCCGCCGAGGTCCTGGCCATGCAGAACGACAAGCTCGACATCGCGATCTTCGGACCGCTCGGCTACGTCTTCGCCAGCCAGCGCGCCGAGGCCGAAGCCGTGGCCTCGTTCGCCGACGCCAACCGCGTGCTGTCGACCTACACCGCGGGCATCTGGGTTCCGAAGGACTCCGACATCACCTCGGTGCAGCAGCTGCGGGGCCGGTCGCTGGCGCTGGGCTCGGTCGGATCCACCTCCGGCGACGCGCTGCCGCGCAAGGCGCTGGCCGACAACAAGATCCCCGAGAAGGAGGTGAAGATCGACTACGCGGGCGGCCACCCGGAGGCGCTGCTGGCGCTGACCAACGGCGCGGTGGACGCCGCCGAGATCAACTCCCAGCAGCTGGCCAGCGCCACCGCGTCCGGGCTCTTCGACCCCGCCGCGCACCGCCAGATCTGGAGCTCCGCACCGATCCCGAACGACCCGATCACCGTTCGCGGCGACATGGACCCGGCGTTCAAGCAGGCCCTCCGGGACGCGCTGCTGAACCTGGACCCGGCCACGGTCGGCGAGATCGGAGCGCTGCTGGACGTCTCGCCGCCCGGCCCGCTGGTGCCCGTCGACCGCTCCACCTACCAGCCGCTGTTCGACCTGGCCGCCTCCCTCAAGCTCACCGAAGGCGACGTCTGATGCTCACCGCGACGGGTCTGACCGTCCACTACGGATCCCGAGAAGTCCTGCACGGCGTCGACGTCACGGTCGCCTCGGGGGAACTGCTGGCCGTGCTCGGCGCCAACGGGTCCGGCAAGTCCACGATGCTGCGCGCTGCCGCCGGGTTGACCCCGGCCGAGGGCACGGTCACGGTCGACGGCCGCCGCCGGGGCCCGCTGGACATCGCCTTGGTGTTCCAGCGGATTCACCTGGTCGGCCGCCGCAGCGCGCTGGACAACGCGTGCACCGGGGCGCTGGGAAGGCTCCCGCTGCACCGCTCGCTCACCCCCGCCCTGTTCCCCCGCTCGGTGCGGGAGGAGGCGATGGCCTGCTTGGAGCGCGTCGGGCTCGCCGATCGCGCGCACGACCGCGCTTCGGGCCTGTCCGGCGGCCAGCAGCAGCGCGTGGCCATCGCCCGCGCCCTGTGCCAGCGGGCCCCGGTGGTGCTGGCCGACGAACCGGTGTCGGCGCTCGACCCGGCGGCTGCGGAGCAGGTCCTGGAGCTGCTGGCCGAGCTCGCCCACACCGAGCGGCTGGCCGTGCTCGCCGTGCTGCACCAGCCCGATCTCGCCCGCCGCTACGCCGACCGCATCGTGGGTTTGCACGACGGTGCGGTCGTCCTCGACGGAGACCCCGCCCAGCCCGTCGATTCCCTGTACCCGCACGCCCTGCTGGAGACCTCGTCGTGACCACCGCGCTGCAACCCGCACGCCGAGCCGTGCCTCCAAAACCGCCGCGCGCCCGGCTCAGGATCATCGGCTGGACCGTCGCGGCGCTGGTGCTGGCCGCTCACGCGGTGGCCTGGAACGCCACCGAGATCTCGGTGTCCGCGCTCGTCGAGGGCGCCACCGGCATGGGCGAGTTCCTGTCCGAGGCGGTGCCACCGGAGCTCGGCTCGGACGTGCTCGCCGAGAGCGCGTCGGCCGCGGTCGTCACGCTGTGGATCGGCCTGCTGGGCACGACGCTGTCGATCCCCGGATCGCTGCTGCTGGCCCTGCTGGCCACCCGCGGCACCGCGCCCGGCTGGGTCTACCAGCCCGCGCGGAGCCTGCTGTCGTTCCTGCGCGCGGTGCCCGACGTGGTGTTCGCGCTGATCTTCGTCACCGCGGTCGGGCTGGGTCCGTTCCCGGGCGTGCTGGCGCTGGTGTTCCACAACGTCGGCGTCATGGGCAAGTTGTGGGCGGAGACGCTGGAGGACGCCGATCCCGGTCCCGCGCAGGCGCTGCGCTCCGCCGGTGCCGGCCGCATCCAGGTCGCCGCGCACGCGCTGCTGCCGGTGGTCACGCCGCAGATGGTCGGTCTGCTGCTGTACCGCTTCGACGTCAACGTCCGATCCTCACTAGTGCTCGGCCTGGTCGGTGCCGGTGGCATCGGATTCCTGATCAACCAGTCGATCCAGCTGTTCCAGTTCGACGAGATGCTCACCCACATCCTGGTGGTGCTGGTGCTGATCGTCGCGGTGGACCAGCTCTCCGCCCTCATCCGCCGCCTTCTCGGGAGCACGTCGTGATCGCCCTGGTCGCCCTGGACATCGCAGGTACCACCATCGACGAGGGAGGTGCCGTCTACCGCGTCCTCGCCGAGGTCGTCGCCGAGGTCGTCGCCGAGCACGGCGCGACTCCCTCCGACGCGGACCTGCGGCACTGGATGGGCGCGGACAAGCGCGCGGCCCTGTCCGCGCTCACCGGCGATCCGGACGCGGTGGAGCGGTTGCACGACCGCTTCGTTGCCCACCTCGGCGAGGTCTACGCGAGCACACCGCCGCAACCGTTCCCGGGCGTTCCGGAAACCCTCGCGACGCTGCGCGAATCAGGGGTGAAGGTCGCGCTGACCACCGGTTTCGACCGGCGGATCACCGACCTGATCCTGTCCGAAGTGGACTGGAAGGTCGGCGATCAGCTCGACGCCGTGGTCAGCGCGAGCGAAGTGGCAGCAGGCCGCCCGTCCCCGGAGATGATCCACCGTGCGATGGAACTGACCGGGATCACCGACCCCGCAGAGGTCCTCACCGGAGGCGATACGGCCCTCGACGTCCAAGCGGGCCACGCCGCCCGCGCGGGCCAGGTCGTCGCGGTCCTCACCGGCGCCCAAACCCGAACGGAGCTGGAGCGGCACAACCCGACGCTCGTCCTCCCGGGAGTCGCCGACCTGCCGACCGCGCTCACCACCTGACCACGATCACAGCAGCGAGAGCTGCCGCACCCGCCCCCGGTCGGCGTCGGACTGCGGCAGCTCGTCCTGCCGCACGCGGAAGTTCTCCGGTCTCCGCGGTCGCGCGAGGCCGTGACGCTCCTTCGCCTGCTCGACCAGGTCGGTGATCTGCCGTTGGTAGGACTTGGGTGCGTAGGCGCCGTTGCGGTAGAGGCGTTCGTAGAGCGGGAGCAGGTCTGGTCGCTGAGCGCTCAGCCACTCGTGGAACCACTCGCGCGCGCCCGAGCGCAGGTGGAGCACGATCGGCGTCAGGCTCGTCGCGCCCGCCTCGGCGATCGCGGCGACCGTCCGGTCGATCTCCTCGGGTGAGTCGCTGAGCCCGGGCAGGATCGGCGCCATCAGCACCGAGCACCCGATGCCCGCTTCGGCGAAGCGGCGCACCACGTCGAGCCGCCGCAGCGGTGAAGGCGTTCCCGGCTCCACGACCCGCCACAGATCCTCGTCGACCGACCCGACCGACACCGCGATCGACACCTCGGTCCGCTGCGCGGCCTGCGCGATCAGGTCCAGGTCGCGCAGGATCAGCGTCCCCTTGGTCAGGATGGAGAACGGGTTCGCCCGGTCCCGCAGCGCGGCGATGATCTCCGGCATCAAACGGTAGCGACCCTCCGCGCGCTGGTAGGGATCGGTGTTGGTGCCCATCGCGATCGGCTCGCCCGCCCAGCGCGGGCTGGCCAGCTCCTTGCGCAGCAACGTCGCCGCGTTCGTCTTCACGACGATCTTGCTGTCGAAGTCGCGCCCCGAATCCAGGTCCAGGTACGTGTGGGTCCGCCGCGCGAAGCAGTAGACGCAGGCGTGCGTGCAGCCCCGGTACGGGTTCACCGTCCAGCGGAACGGCACCCGCGCCTCTCCCGGAACGCGGTTGAGGATCGACTTCGCCTGGATCTCGATGGCGTAGGCACCCTCGGTCCCGGCCTCGATCGGCACCGGTTCGGGCAACGCCAACCCGGCTCGGCCGCTCCCGCGCACGACGGGGTCGGGCAGACCGAGCGGCAATTCCCCCGCCCGACCTGCATCAACCCGCTGCTCTTCCCAACGCATGACCCGATTCGAACACAGATTCGATGATCTGTCGAGTCGCTTCCACCGAGCTCACACGATCGAGCGGCCGGCAGGTCCCGGGGTCACGCCTCGGAGAGCAGGACGACGGAGTTGTGGCCGCCCATGCCGAGGGAGGACTTGACCGTGATCCCGCCCTGGACGGGCGTCGGGCCGTTGAGCAGGCGCGGGTGGCCGGAGGACACCGCGGCCGGGGCCGGGATGGTGCCTCGGTCGTAGCCCAGCGCGGTGGCGGCGATCTCCACCGCTGAGGCCGCGCCCTGGCAGTGGCCGACCAGCGGTTTGACCGAGTACAGCTCGGCTTCCGCCGGGAACAGCGAGTCGAAGACCGTCGCCTCCGCCCGATCGCACTGGGCGGTGCCCGGGCCGTGAGCGTTGAGGTAGCGCAGGCCGGAGGGGTCCGCACCCGCGTTCTCGATGGCGTCCTCGAAGCAGCGGGTGATGTCGGTCAGGCTCGGGTCGATCGAGGTGACGTGGTGCGCGTCGTGCGTCATCGCTCCGCCGAGCACGTGCGCGTAGGACGTGCCACCGCTCTCGCGCGAGAGGATCATGGCCACCGACGCCTCGCCCATCGCGAAACCCCGGCTGCCCTCCTGGAACGGCCGGCACACCTCGGGCGGTTCCGCGTCGCTGAAGGCGACTCCGAGGCGCTCGAAGTGCAGCACGTTCTCCGGCGTCGCCGACACGTCGGTGGCGACGAACACGACGTCGTCGACGATTCCCGCGTCGATCCACGCCTTGGCGGTGAGCAGTCCCGCGTTGCCCGACGAGCACATCGCCGAGACGTTCATCGCCGGTCCGTGGAAACCGAACTCCTGCATCAGCAAGGACATCGGTGTCGACGGCATCAGTCGCAGGTAGTCGCGCGAGGCGAGGTTGCCGCCGTGCTGGAGGTAGAAGTCCCGCCACAGCTCCACTTCTCCGAGCACGACCGCGTGCAGCAGGCCGACTCGCCGCCCTTCGCGCCACCCGCGTGCGCGCGCGTCGGCGACCGCTTCGCGGGCCGCGCCGCGCATCGAGCGGCCGAACGTGCTCGGCCCGTCCGACTCGTCGCCACCGGGCGGGATCGCGGCGATCCACGCCGTCCGGTCGCGGTCCTGCCCGTAGCCCTCGGCCAGCGAGGCCGCGTGCTTGCCGCCGAGCAGTCCGTCCCAGAACGGCTCCACGCCCCAGCCGTACCCGGTCACGATTCCCATACCACGAATGCCTAAGTGCGATTGCATCTCCATCACCTTCGAAACGTCATGATCATCACTGATCAGGGTGCTTTTCCCGTCCTCGGTGCAGATCGTCGTGGTGGGGTGGCGCGCTACGCGGTGGTAACTGAGCTCTCGTCGGAAACCGGGTTCTGGGATGCCGTCGTCCGCATCATTCGGCCCGCCGACGCGCGGAACCGGGGCTACGCTTCAGGACGTGCTGGTCTACTCGATGGGCGTTTCGGTCGACGGCTACATCGCCGACCGGCGGGGCGAGTTCGCGTGGACGGCCCCGACCGAGGAGCTGTTCGGGTTCCACCTCGCGCGGACCCGCGAGCTCGGCGGATTTCTGTGCGGCCGCAAGCTTTACGAGACCATGCTGGTGTGGGAGACGGACCCGTCGATGCGCTCCGACGAGCTCGGCGCCGCCTTCGCCGACGTCTGGTCGGCCCTGCCGAAGGTCGTCTTCAGCCGCACGCTCAACAGCGTTGACGGCAACGCCCGCCTGGCCGGCGGATCGCTGCGCGAGGAAGCCCGAGCGATCGCCGACTCGACCGACCAGGACGTCGGCGTCGGCGGCGCCACCCTGGCGGCCGAGGCCATCGCGCTGGGCCTCGTCGACGACCTGCGCGTCTTCCGGCACCCGATCATCGTCGGCGGAGGCACCCCCCCACCTCCCGCCGGTCGCCGAGAACAGCCGCCTGAACCTGGTCGAGACCCGGACCTTCAACGACGCCGTGGTCTACGAACGCTACGTCCGGAACACGGCCTGACCCACCGCACGCCGAGGACAACGGGTGCTCGCCAAGGGCTTTCGCGCGTGCATGATGATGTGGGGACCAACGCCCGACAGCGAAGAGAGGGAGACGCTTGCGAGCGAGCAACACCACCCCGCGGCGGAAGATCACGTGGGGACAGCTCAAGGTCGGCGATCTCTGGATCGGCGAACGCCCGGCCAACGAGACGCGAGCGGTCACCGAGGTCGCCCCGGCCTCGGGCGGAACCGCGACGATCACCTTCGACGACGGGACCGCGCAGACCAACCCGGCCGACTTCGAGATCACCATCGCCGTCACCGGCGAGGAATGACCCCGCGGGTCACCGCGCTTCGATGATCTCCGCCAGCAGCGCTCCCGCCCGGAGCAGAGCCGGCGCGCGTTGCGCGATGGCCTCCAGCCGGGCGTCGAGCGCTGCGAGCGAGCAGTTCACGTCGCCCATACCGAGTCGATCGACGCGAACATGCTGCCGTTCGGCCTCGCCGAGGCGACCAGCAAGGTCCTGGTCAACCGGCACACTTCCAGTGCACGGCAGCGAGTGCGCGCAGCCGCCCCCCGACCGGCAAGAGCAGTCGTGCCCGGGCCGCGGCGCGCACGAAGTTCGCGCCGCGGCCGGATTTCCGCACGACGTCGTCGGCGGGCCGTCGTACCGTCCTCCCATGCCGGTTCACACGACCAACTACGCGAACACGTTCATCGAGGTGGCCGCGGACTGCCCGGTGGCGCAGGCGGAAGAACCCCCGCTGCGGACGACTCCGTCGGTGGCCCGCATCCAGTTCGACATGCTCGTCGCGGATCCGTACCGGCACACCTCCGACGACGTGGTCTACGAGTCCAACGGACGACGACGCGGCCTGAGCCGGGAGGAGTTCTTCGCCAAGGGACAACCCTGCCTGCGAGCCTCGCCCCTGACCAAGCGGTACGGCTGGGGCGTCCACCACGACGCCGACGGACGCATCGCGCTGGTCCCGGCGGGCTCCGATCAGTACCGCGAACTCGCCGCCGACCCCTCGCTCCAGCACGTGAACGCCATGCGATCCAGCCGCGCCTGACCCTCATTCGCAGCGCGGTCGATCACACCGGCGAGCGACGGACTTGGGACCGACTCCGCCTCCCGTCACCTCAGGCAGGCCGCGGTCACCTCGCCAACGCGTCCGAGATCGACTGGGAGATCGGGGTCGTGGGGCGGCCGATGAGGCGGGCGAGGTCGCCGCTGCCGCCCTGGAGCAGGCCCTTGGCGATGGCCGAGACGTCCACGTCGACGAGGACGTCGGCGAACGCGTCCGGGACACCGGCGCCGGTGAGGATGCCCTTGAGGGTTTCGGGCGGGACGTCGGTGTAGGTGACGTCGTGGCCCGACTGGCGGGCGAGCTCCGCCGCGTACTCCGCGAGCGTGAAGGCGCGGTCGCCGCTGAGCTCGTAGCTGCGGTTCTCGTGCCCCGCCTCGGTCAGGACCGAGACCGCCGCGTCCGCGTAGTCCTCGCGGGGCGCCGCGCCGATCTTGCCGTCACCGGCGCTGCCGACGACGCCGTGCGCCAGCTGGGTCGGGATCTGGGCGGTGTAGTTCTCGCTGTACCAGCCGTTGCGCAGGAACGTCCAGGTCAGGCCCGAGTCGAGGATGGCCTGCTCGGTGCCCTTGTGGTCGTCGGCGAGCGCGAAGTCCGCGTTCGGGCCGCCGAGCACGCCCGTGTAGACCAGCCGGGCCACGCCCGCTTCCTTCGCCGCGTCGATCACCGCCCGGTGCTGCGGGAGCCGCCGGCCCGCGTCGGGGCTGGAGATCAGCAGGACGACATCTCCGTCGTTGAACGCCTCGCTGAAGGTGTCCGGCGTGTCGTAGTCGGCGATGCGCAGCTCGACGCCGCGCGCGGCCAGCGGCGCCGCCTTGGCGGCGTCGCGGACCACCGCGGCGACCTGGTCGGCGGGAACCGCGCGCAGCAGCCCCTCCACGACGAGCGAGCCGAGCTGCCCAGTGGCTCCGGTGACGACGATGCTCATGTCTCTGTCCTCCAGCAATGTGTTGAACGCGCTTCGGACTAACCGTATCGACTGAACTAACTTCTGGTTAGTACCTACTTTCGTGTAAGGTAGTGGCATGTCGGTAAGCAACGAGGTCACGGTCACCGAACAGCCGAATGTGAATGCGGCCACCTGCCCCTCGCGCAGCGTGCTCGAGCACATCACGAGCCGCTGGGGAGTGCTCGTCCTCGCCGCCCTGTTGGAGGACGGCCGCCGGTTCAGCGAACTGCGCCGGATCATCGGCGGGGTCAGCGAGAAGATGCTGGCCCAGACGCTGCAGACCCTCGAACGCGACGGTTTCGTGCACCGCGAGGCCCACCCGGTGATCCCCCCGCGAGTGGACTACTCGCTGACCGAGGTGGGTGAGCAGGCCGCGCGACTGGTCTCCGGACTCGCCCGGTGGTCGGAGGCGCACGTGCCCGACGTGCTGGCCTCGCGGGAGGAGTACGACAACCGGACGTGAGCCGACGGGGTCCCGGGAGCCGCAGGACCGACCCGCATAATTGCCGGGTGACCGAGCCACCCGAGATTCCCGGACGTCGGCCTCGCCATCGACAGCCGGGACAGCCCGCGTGGCAGCCGCCTCCGCAGCAGCCCGGCCGCCGGCCACCCCAGCCGCCCCGGGAGAACCCACCTCCTCGGGACGCCCAGCCTCCCCCGGACGGCCGGCCACCTCGGCAGGCACCGCCGCAGAGCCCGGACCAGCAGCGCACCCGCCCGCCGCGCCCGCAGCC